>DATGPD010000504.1:0-5703 GCA_035305285.1 Planctomycetota bacterium | reverse complement strand
CGGCGTGATCAGCATCGGGACCGGCATCCTGTTCGCAGGGATCCTGGCCGGCGCCGCGATCTATCTGGTGATCTACCGCCCGTTCTGAGCCGCCGGTTGCTGGCACGCGCGCGGCCGGGCCCCTATGGTGCGCGGCCCGATGTCCGCCTCCCGGGTCCTGCACGAGCTGACTGTCAACGGCGAGCGCCACGCGGTCGCCTTCGCGCCGCACAAGACGCTGCTCGAAGTGCTGCGCGAGGACATGCAGCTCACCGGCACCAAGCACGGCTGCGAGCTCGGCGAGTGCGGGGCGTGCACCGTGCTGATCGACGGCAAGCCGGTGCTCTCCTGCCTCGTGCTGGCGCTCGACGCGGTCGGACGCGACATCCGCACGGTCGAGGGCATGGCGCGCCAGGGTGCGCTGCACCCGTTGCAGGTCGCGTTCGCGGAGCTGGGTGCGGCGCAGTGCGGCTACTGCACGCCCGGGTTCCTGCTCGCCGCGCAGGCGCTGCTCGAGGCGAACCCGAACCCCGATCGGGCGACGATCATGCAGGAGCTGGCCGGCAACCTCTGCCGCTGCACCGGGTACGTGAAGATCTTCGAAGCGGTCGAACTGGCCGCCGCGCGCATGCGTGGCGAGGACGCCAGGCCATCCCCGACGGCCTTGTTCGGCCACGGACGGTGACCCGATGAACCTGCTCGCCGCGGCGCTCGCACTCGCCGTCCTCGCCGGTCTGGCGCCCGCGCAGGGCAAGCCGGAGGCCGGACGCGCCCGCGCCGCCGAGCAGCAGGACGCCAAGCAGGCTGCGAAGGAGGCGGAGAAGGTCGCGAAGGCGACCGCCAAGGACCCGGCGGTCGCGGCGCTCGACGCGTTCGCCGCCAAGAAGGTGAGCACCAAGCGCGCCGACTGGCGCACCTCGCTTCCCGAGCCGCCGGTGCCGCAGTTCCCCGCCGGGCGCTCGTACTTCTGGCACCTGCAGACCGACGTCGGGCCGATCACCGTGCGCCTGCGCCACGACATCGCGCCGCGGCGCGTCGCCAGCGTGATCTACCTCGCCCGGCTCGGGTTCTACGACGGCCTGACCTTCCACCGCGTCATCGAGGGGTTCATGGCGCAGGGGGGGTGCCCGCAGGGCAACGGCACCGGCGGGCCGGGCTACGCGCTCGACGGCGAGTTCGCCGACGACGTCCGGCACGACCGCGCCGGCGTCGTGAGCATGGCGAACCAGGGCAAGCCGAAGACCGAGGGCTCACAGTTCTTCATCACCTTCGCGCCCTGCCCGCACCTCGACGGCAAGCACACGATCTTCGGCGAGGTGAGCGAGGGGCTCGATGCGGTGCGTGCGATCGAAGCGCGCGCGGGGGAGAAGGCGGACGAGAAGGCCGCGGTCCGTATCGAGCGCGCCTGGATCAGCGTCGCGGTCGAACCGCCGGCCAAGAGCAAGGCGGGTCCGGCCCGTTGAGGACACGGTTGCCGCTGCCGGGGGCGCCGAGGGATCGCGGGCGGCCGGCGTGAGGCCTTCGGTTTTGCCCCGTGCGGCGCATCGATCCCGGGCCCTTCACCGGGCAGATCGGGTCGCGATCGCGCTCGGTTTCGCGGCCGTCGGCGCCGCCGGTCGCGTTCCTTGCGCGACGTTCCGGCGCACGACGCGGTGCCGGAGCGGCCGTTCGAACGCTCTCGGCGGGCCCGAGTCGGGCTCGGACAACGCGCCGGACGTGCTCCGGAATCGGCGCACCGCAATTTGTCGGCCGTCTGCGGTCCCCGGCGCGGGCCACGGGGCCCGCCAGCGACCGCCGGTCGCGTCGGACCGATCGCGCGTTGCGCAGTATGGTTTCATGCCATGACCGCCCTGCAGCCCTCGGAAAGGCCTCTGCTCTCCGTGTGCATCCCGGCGCACGACGAGGAGGAGAACATCGGGCGCACCATCGACGCGGTCGCCGCCGAGCTGAACCGCGCCGGCGTGCCCTTCGAGTTCGTGATCGCCAATGACAACAGCACCGACGGCACCGAGGCGGCGGTCCGGGCCAAGATGGCCGAGGGGCACCCGATCCGGTTGATCACGCGCCGGCCGCCGGGCGGGTTCGGCCGGGCGATCCGCTCCTGCCTCGAGCACTTCCGCGGCGAGTTCGTCGTCATCGTGATGGCCGACCTGTCCGACGACCCGCGCGACATCGTCAGGTACTACGAGAAGTTGTGCGAGGGATACGACGCGGTGTTCGGGTCGCGCTTCCTGCCGGGCAGCGTCGTGAAGGACTACCCGAAGGTGAAGCTGATCGCGAACCGGATCGGCAACAAGGTCATCCAGCTCCTGTTCTGGACCCGGCACAACGACATGACCAACGCGTTCAAGGCGTACCGTGCCGATGCGATCCGGTCGTTGATGCCCCTGTATTCGTCGCACTTCAATCTGACCATCGAGATGTCGCTCGGCGTCCTCGTACGCGGGTTCAAGGTCGCGGCGATACCGATCAGTTGGTACGGACGGACTTGGGGTTCGGCCAAGTTCAACATCCGGACCCTGGGACGACGCTATCTCGCGACGCTGATGAAGGTCTGGGCGGAGCGCCGCTTCATCCATGACGACCTGATGGTCGAGCACAACCGCAAGCTCGACCACCTGCGCCGCAGGGCGGACGTCGAGGATCGGGTCATCACGAACATCATCGATGGAGAAGATCCTGATCACCGGGGGCGCAGGGTTCGTCGGCTCGAGTCTGGCACTACGCTTCAAGCAGAGTCGGCCTGATGCGCAGGTCATCGCCTTCGACAACCTGCGCCGACGAGGATCCGAGCTGATCCTGCCTCGCCTGCGCGCGGGCGGGGTCACCTTCGTGCACGGTGACGTCCGGGTGCGCGAGGACGTGCTCGCGGTCGGCGACGTGCGCCTGATCGTCGACTGCGCCGCGGAACCGTCGGTGCTCGCCGGGATCGGCGAGGCGCCCGACTACGTGATCCAGACCAATCTGAACGGCACCGTGCACTGCCTGGAGCTGGCGCGGCGCTGCAAGGCGGACGTGGTGTTCCTGTCGACCAGCCGGGTCTACCCGGCGGCGCCGATCAACGGCCTGCGCTACGCGGAAGGGGAGACCCGCTTCGTGCTCGCCGAGCAGCAGGATGTGCCCGGCGCGTCGGGGCGCGGCGTGGCGGAGACCTTCCCGCTCGACGGCGTACGGTCGCTGTACGGCGCGAGCAAGCTCGCCTCCGAGCTGCTCGTGCAGGAGTACCGCGCTGCGTACGACGTGCGGGCGATCATCGATCGGTGCGGCGTGCTCACCGGTCCGTGGCAGATGGGCAAGGTCGACCAGGGCGTGGTCGTCCTGTGGGTGGCCCGGCACGTGTACGGCGGGCGCCTCTCGTACATCGGTTTCGGCGGCAGCGGCAAGCAGGTGCGCGACGTGCTCCACGTGCAGGACCTGTTCGACCTGCTCCAGCTCCAGCTCGCGCGGATCGCCGAACTCGACGGGGAGGTGTTCAACGTCGGCGGCGGACCCGAAATCAGCGTGTCGCTCCGCGAGTTGACCGATCTCTGCCGGCGGCACACCGGCAGCACGATCCCGATCGACGCGGTCGGCGAGGATCGGCCGAACGACCTGATCTGCTATCTCAGCGACTGTCGTAAGGTCACTGCCGCGACCGGCTGGCGGCCGCGGATCGGCACGGAGGAGATCGTCGCCGAGATCGCCCGCTGGATCACCGACCACCACGAACAACTTCGACCCGTCCTGGCCTCATGAGCATCTGCATCGTCACCGGCGCCTCCGGACTGATCGGCGCCGAATCCGTGCGCCACTTCGCCCGCCTCGGTCTGACCGTGGTCGGCATCGACAACGACATGCGCCGTTACTTCTTCGGCGACGGCGCGTCGACCGCGTGGAGCCGACGGCAGCTCGAGCAGGAAGTGCCCGGTTACGTGCACCACGGGATCGACATTCGCGACGAGGCGGGGATCGGCGCCCTGTTCGCCGAATACGGCAGCGACATCGGGTTGATCATCCATTGCGCCTCGCAGCCGTCGCACGACTGGGCCGCGCGCGAGCCGATGACTGACTTCTCGGTGAACGCGACCGGAACCCTGGTCCTGCTCGAAGCGACGCGCAAGCACTGCCCCGACGCGGTGTTCGTGTTCACGTCGACCAACAAGGTCTACGGCGACACGCCGAACCGCCTGCCGCTGGTCGAGCTGGAACGGCGCTACGAGGTCGCCGAGGACCACCCGTACCACGCGCACGGCATCGACGAGAGCATGAGCATCGACCAGAGCAAGCACTCGCTGTTCGGTGCCTCGAAGGTCGCCGCCGACGTGCTCGTGCAGGAGTACGGGCGCTACTTCGGGATGAAGACTGCGGTGTTTCGCGGCGGCTGCCTGACCGGTCCCGGCCACTCCGGCGCGGAGCTGCACGGCTTCCTGTCGTACCTCATGCAGTGTGCCATGACCGGCAACCACTACACGGTGTACGGCTACCGCGGCAAGCAGGTGCGCGACAACATCCATTGCCACGACCTGGTCACGTGCTTCGAGCACGTGTGGCGAGCGCCGCGCGTCGGCGAGGTCTACAACATCGGCGGCAGCCGGCACGCCAACTGCTCGATGCTCGAGGCGATCGAGATGTGCGAGCGGATCACCGGGCGGACAATGAACTGGAGCTACAACGAGACCAACCGCGCCGGCGACCACATCTGGTGGATCTCGGACGTGCGCAAGTTCCAGGCGCACTATCCGGGCTGGCGCTACGAGTACGACCTCGAGCAGACGCTGGTGCAGATCCACGACGAACTCGTCCGGCGCGCGCGCACCGCCTGAGCCCGTCGCGGTTGCTCCGCGATCAGATCCCGATGTACAGGGTCGGCACCGCGCTCACCGACGGCCCCGTGCCGGTCGGCGCGGTCGCGCTCGACGTGTGGTAGATGCGCTTGACGTTGATGTCCCCCGGGCCGCTCGTCGCCGGCATCGGTGCGCGCACCCCGTTGGAGAGGACGATCGGGATACCGGGCCGCGAGTAATCCATCGCCACGGTCTGGGTGTAGAACGTCAGGCTCGCGAAGCTCTGCTGCCACGGCGCGCGGATCGGGTGGCTGTTGAACAACATCGGCCGCCGCCCGCTGGCGTCGGTCACGCCGAGCGGCATGTCGATGATCGGTAGGGTGCGCAACGTGGTGCACAACCCGACCGGCAGGTTCGGATCGCTGGTGCCGAGCAGCAGCACGACGGCCGCGTGCGGCGGGCCTTGCTCGACGGAGAACCCGGCTTCGACCATCGTCGACGACGCGCGCAGCGCGGTCCGGTGGGTCATCACGCCGTTTTGGGTGGTGCAGCCGACGCCCAGGTTGGTCGGGAAGCTGCCGTACACGTGCGTGGGCGTGCCCGACACCCAGTCCTGGGTGTAGATGCCCAGGGGGTTGTTCTCGTTCTGCACGTCGTAGAGCAGGGCGTCCACCCGGTTGTAAATGAACGGCACGTCGAGCGGGAGGATGACATCCATCGGCGACGGCACCGAGCTTGAAGGCGCGTTCCAGTCGGGCAGGTTGACCGGCTTGCGCACGAACACGACCTGCGGTGTGTCTTTGTAGTTGGCGGCGAACGTGTTGGTCACCAGCGCGTAGTCGGCGTGCGACATCGTCACCGTCAAGTCGGTGGTCTTCGGCGCGCCGGCGTTGGCGGTGCCGTTGCGCCGCCACCCGATCGACAGGATGACCGACGGCCCGACGCCGACGAGGTTGTTGTC
>DATGPD010000503.1:0-21222 GCA_035305285.1 Planctomycetota bacterium | reverse complement strand
CGATGCCGGCCGCGCTCGCGTTCGCCGCGGGCGCGATGCTGTTCGTCGTCTCGCACGAGATCATCCCCGAGTCACACCGGGCCGGTCGGTCGGCGCCGGCGACGTTCGGGTTGTTGTTGGGGGTGTTGGCGATGTTGGAGTTGGACGTGTTGCTGGGGTAACTGCTCGTTGCGAGGCTGGTAGCTGCGGTGAGACGGGACTGTGGCGGTCAGTGTGCATCGTGCTCCCCGCCACCGCTTGCAACGGCAGGAGCGGTGGGCGCGAGGAGTTGCTCGTGTGATGCAAGGTGGGTGACCGGGTCGGAGGAGGCCACGCGAGACCTCGCGCGCGGATGCGGCATGCGCCGCGTCGGGAGCAGCACACAGCACCTGCGCGCACGTGAACGGTACTGCGGAACGCTGGCGTTGAGCCTGCTCAGCGTCGAGACGGCGCCCCGCCCACACTCCGCGGCGGCGTGGTCGGCGGATCCTTCTCCGGCTGCGTGGTCGGCGGTGGCTCGAACGGCCCCTCCGGTTTCGGCTCGGGCGGGCTGCCAGGGACCTGGCGCCGCTCCGGCTCCGTCGGGCGCCCGGGGATCCGCGGCTCGTTCGGCGGGCCGCCCGGGACTTGAGGCTCCGTGGCGCAAGCGGAAGCAAGCGCGACACGTGGTTGCGTGATCATCGGCATCGTCGGACTCGCTGCGGCGTGTGCCGCGCTACTGCTTGAAGAACTCTTCCGCGCGCGCGAGGTCGCCGGTCTCCAGTCCGAGCTTAAACGCGCGTACGCGCTGCTCCGACGTCCCGTGCGTGAAGCTCTCCGGGCGCACCGTCCCGGTCGCCTGGCGCTGCAGCTTGTCGTCGCCGACCGCGGCTGCCGCGGTCATGGCCTCCTCGATGTCGCCTTCCTCCAGCAGGCCTTCCACCCGGCGCGCGTGGTGTGCCCAGACGCCGGCGAGGAAGTCGGCTTGCAGCTCGAGGCGCACCGACCAGCGGTTGTATTCCTCCTGGCTCACGCGGCCGTGCATGCGGTGCACCCGGTCCGCGTAGCCGAGCAGGTTCTGCACGTGGTGGCCGACCTCGTGAGCGATGACGTAGGCCTGCGCGAAGTCGCCCGGGGCGCCGAGCCGGCGCTGCAGCAGTTCCAGGAAGTCGACGTCGAGGTACACGTGGCCGTCGCCCGGGCAATAGAACGGACCGACCTGTGACTGCTGCGTGCCGCAGGCGGTGTGCACCGCGCCGCGGAACAAGGTCACGGTCGGCGGGCGGTACTCGGTACCGCGCGTGGCGAACAGGCGGTCCCACACGTCTTCGGTGCTCGCGGTGACCACGCCCACGAAGCGCTTCTTCGCCTCGTCCTCGTCGGTCAGCGGCGCGGTGTCGGTCGGCGCGGTCGTGTCGAGGAGGCCGCTCGGGTCGACCCCGAACAACATCGCGAGGAGGACGAGCAGGATCCCGCCGCCGCCCACGGCTCCGCCGACCTGCAGACCGCGTCTGCGTCGATCCTCGACGTTGCTGCTCTCGCGATGACCTTCGATGCGCATGCTCAGACCTCCGGGGCGGGCTGCCGGCGAAGCACGAACCGTGCCGTGCCGCGCCCGGCGCCGCCGGTCAGGCCGAGCGCACGGTCCGGCGCACGAGCGGCACGATCACCAGGAAGCTGACGATCAGGTTGACCGCCACCCCGACGCTCGCGATCGCGCCGAATGAGCGCAGGCCCGGGTTCTCGGCGGCGAGCAGGGCGCCGAAGCCGAGCGCGGTGGTCACCGTGGTCCGGCAGATCGCGATGCCGACCACCCCCGGCGCCGCGCGCGCGCCGCATTCGCGGTAGTGGCTGGCGAGGTGCAGGCCGTCGTCCGCGCCGATGCCGAGCACGAAGGGTATGGCGATGAAGTTCGCGAGGTTCAGCGGCACGTCGAGGAGCACGAGCGCGCCGACGGTGATGCTCGTGCCGACCACGACCGGCGTGACCGCGAGCAGCGTGAGGCTCCATCCGCGGGTGAGGAGGAAGGCGAGCACGACGACGATGCACGCGGTCGCGAACGTGCACGTGGTGAGGTCGTGCAGGAGCACGCGGCGGACCTCGCCGAGCAGCGCCTGGGACCCGAACGGTTCGCCCAGGGGACCGAAGGCCTCGTGCACCGCGGCGCGGAACCGTTGCCAGTCCGTCTCGCTGCGCACGCTGCGCTCGGGGTAGCACACGAGCAGCAACCGTCGGTTGCCGTCGGTTCCGACGAAGTGCCGCGCGTCCGCGGGCGCGGGGTCGCGCGCGAGCAGATCCGCGAGCCGGCGCAGGGCAGGCGCGAACGGCTCCGGGTCGACCTCCAGCGCGCGCAGGTCGCCGAGGGTCGCGTCGACGAAGCCGTCGGTCGCGGCGCGGAACGCCTCGACCGCGCGGCGCGTGGCGGCGTCCGGCAGCGCCGCCATCGGGCCGTCGACGAACGCGATGCCGCCGCGCGCGCGCAGGTGGGCCACGCCGGCGTGCAGGTCCTCGGGTGCGATCGCCGGATCGAGCAGCGCGCTCACCGGCACCGGCGAGAAGCCGACCAGCTCCTCGATGCGTTCGCGGTGCCGGTCCGCGACGCTGGTCCGCGGACTGAGCGCCGCCGGAGACACGTCGAAGCGGACGCCGCGCCCGGCCACGAGCACGACGCCGAGCGCGCCGAGGGCGAGCAGCAGCACGGCGACCGGCAGACCGGCACGCGAGCACGCCACCCCCTCGAGGGCGGCGGCGAGCGCACTGCGCGGGCGCGGAACGCGCAGCAGCCGCTGCAGCATCCCCACGCCGAGGAGCGCCGGCGCGAGCACGAAGGTCACCGCGATCGCGAACACGATGCCGAGCGACAGCAGCAACCCGAACCCGGCCAGGCCCTCGAAGCGGCCGAAGGCGAGCGACGCGAACGCCGCGCAGGTCGTGAGCCCGCCGAGCACGATCGGCGCGCCGGCGGCGTGCACGGTGCGCTCGGCCGCCTCGCCGTGCGCGTGCCCGGCGCGCTCCTCGCCGTAGCGCGCGAAGAAGTGCATGCTGAAGTCGTCGCCGAGCCCGAGGAGGACGGCCGCCGCGCCGACCGCGAGCACGTTGAACGGTCCGGCGAGGAGCGACCCGGCCGGCAGCGCCCACAGGATCGCGATGCCGGGCGGCAGCAGGACGACGAGCGGCAGCACCAGGTTGCGCAGCGCGAGCGCGAGGTAGAGCCCGACGAGCAGCGACGCGGCGGTCGTCGCCCAGGTCATGTCGTGCTGCATCCCGGTCGCCTGCTCGCGCGCGACGACGTAGCCGCCCCACAATTCGCACCGCGCGGGGGCAAGGCGCGCCTCGACGTCGGCGAGCAGCGCGCGGGCGAAGTCCGCGTCGTACGGCTCGCGCGCACCCACGGCGAGCAGCACGCCGACCCGGCCGCCCGCCAGGATCACGAAGTCGCTGTCGGCGAGCGGCAGCGGCGTCGCGCGCCGCCCGGCGCCTTCCAGCACGCCGCGGACGCCGAGCGGGTCGGCGAGCGCGACCTGTTCGCCGCCGAACGGATCCGCGGCGAGGTCGGCGAGCATCTCTTCGAGCGCGGCGCGGCGATCGGTCGTGAGCCTGCGGCGCAGCGCATCGCGCTCGGACTCCGAGAGGGCCCACAGCGGCGCGATGCCCTGGTCGTCGCCGAACCACTCGTTCCTGGTGGCCCGGACGCGGGTCAGGAACGGCGACGTGCGCAGCCTCGCCGCGAGCTCGCGCATGGTCTGCTCCAGCCGCCCCGGGTCGTCGTGCACCGCGATCAGCAGGCTCCGGCCGCCGGCGGTGCGCGCTTCCACCGCGCGGAACAGGTCGACCGCGGGGCTGCCGGGCAGCATGCGGGAGATGTCGGGCTCGACCCGGAACGTCCGCAGCGCGCCGGTCGCGGCGAGGGTGATCGCGGCGAGCGCGCCGAGGACGGCGACCGGCCGACGTACGCCGAGCCGGACCAGCGGCAGGAGCAGGCGCGCGATCACCGCGCCGTAACGCGAGGCCTGTGGCCGGACGGACGAGGGTCAGGGAGCGGCACGGGCGCGGGAGCATAGCGACGCGCCGTCGCGATCCGCGCGACGCCGGCGCGCGCCGACGCGCACGCGTCCGGTGCGACTACGCGAAACTCGCCGCGGCGCCGCGGCTAGGAACTTGCATCGCAACCGCGGGTCGCGGTGTGGACCCTTCCACGGACCCGGATTATTCATGGGCAGCCAACGACGTTCGCGAGAGGCCGAGGCGTCGGCGTACCGCACCGTGACCGACACGGTCGCCGAGACGCCGTCGCAAGCGGGTGTTCCCGAAGCCGATCGCCAGCGCCCTGGCCGTCCGTCCTCCCCGTTTCGCACCGGCCAGCCTGCGCCGGGCACGGTCATGTCCTCGCAACACCCGCCGCACGAGCTGCCAGTCTCGAAGATCCCGGATTTCCTCGAGGACCGGGTGCTGGAGATCCTCGGCAAGACGGATGAGGACGAGCGGAGCTCGGAGCTGCGCGAGCTGCTCGACTCGGTGCCCGAGTACGCACCGGCGATCCGCAAGTGGCTCGAGGAGTCGCTCGACACGACGCGCGAGGCGGACCGCGAGCTGGCCGAGACGCTGGGGTTGTTCGACGACCGCGAGGCCGAGCCGGTGCGCGTGGGTCCGTACCGGATCCTGGAGCCGATCGGCCACGGCGGCATGGGCTCGGTCTATCTCGCCGAGCAGATGGAGCTCCTGCGCCGGCGGGTCGCGCTCAAGCTGATCAAGCTGGGCATGGACACGCGCGAGGTGATCGCGCGGTTCGAGGCCGAGCGCCAGGCGCTGGCGATGATGAACCATCCCAACATCGCCCGCGTCTACGACGCCGGAGTGACCGAGCAGGGCCGGCCGTACTTCGTGATGGAGTACGTGCCGGGTGTGCCGATCACGCAGTACTGCGACACCCACCGCCTGCGGCTCGACGAGCGTCTCGAGCTGTTCATGCAGGTGTGCGACGCGGTGAAGCATGCCCACCAGCGTGGCGTTCTGCACCGCGACCTCAAGCCGTCGAACGTGCTGGTCATGCGCCTCGACGGTCGCCCGGTGCCGAAGATCATCGACTTCGGCGTCGCCAAGGCGACCAACCAGCGCCTGACGGAGAAGACGATCTTCACCCAGCAGGGACGCATCATCGGCACGCCGGAGTACATGAGCCCGGAGCAGGCCGAGACCTCGGGGCTCGAGGTCGACGCGCGCACCGACGTCTACTCGCTCGGCGTGATCCTCTACGAGCTGGTGTGCGGCGAGCTGCCGTTCGACCGCGACAAGCTGCGCAAGGCCGGGCTCGCCGAGATCCATCGCATCATCCGCGAGGTCGAGCCGCCGCGCCCGAGCCAGCGCCTGGCGATGCCGTCGGCCGCGGCGCAGAGCGCTGCGTACCACCGCCGGCTCGGGGTGAAGGCGCTGCGCAAGGAGCTGCGCGGCTCGCTCGACTGGATCGTGATGACCGCGATGGACAAGGATCCGGCGCGGCGTTACCCCGATGCCGACGAGCTGGCCGCGGACTGCGCGCGCTACCTGCGCCACGAGGACGTCCGCGCCGGGCCGCCCAGCTCGATCTACCGGTTGCGCACCTTCGTCCGCCGGCACCGCGTCGCGTTGCGCTTCGCCGCCGCCTCGCTCGTCGTCGTCGGCATCGCGGCGTGGCTGCTGACCCGCAAGGAGGACCGCCTCCGCAGCGCCACGCGGTTCGTCGAGATCGCGCGCGAGGAACTCGCGGCGAAGGACGCGGAGCTCGACCGGCTGCGCGCCGAGCTGGTGCGTACGCAGGGCGCGCTCACCGCGGCCAAGCGCGAGCTGGGCACGGCGAACGCGGCCAACGCGCCGAGCGTCGAGGAGCTGGAAGCCGTGCGGCGCGAGCTGGCCACGGAACGCGCACGCGCTGCCGAGGCCGAGGCCCAGGCGGCCGAACGGCAGCAGGCAGCCGACGCGGCGGCCGCGCTCGTCGCGCGGGCACGAGCGATCGCGGACGCGAGCGCGCGGATCGCCGACTTGCTCGCGAGGGCGGACCGGCTCGGCCGTCTGCAGCCCGACCACGTCGAGGCGATGCGTGCCTGGCTCGAAGCGGCACAGGAGGCCGCCGTCGACGCCGGGAAGTTGACCGCGATCCCTGCGGCGAGCGAGCTGCCCGGCTTCGACCGCCTCGTCGATCTGGCGGGGGCGCTCGGCGGCGCGCGCGGGAAGATCGCGGTCGTGACCGAGCGGCTGGCGGCCGCGGAGGCCTTCACGCGGCACTCGCTGCACGACGCGGCCGAGGCCTGGCGCGCCGCGCAGGAGCGCGTGCAGCGCGAAGGCAGTCCGTACGCACCGGCGCCGCCCAAGCTCCGGCCGCGGGTCGGGCTCGTGCCGCTCGGCCCCGACCCGGTGACCGGGCTGGAGGAGTTCGCGTTCCTGCCGAGCGGCAGCGTGCCGCAGCGCGATGCCGAGGGCCGGCTGGTGCTCGGCGACGACACCGCCGCCGTGTTCGTCCTCCTTCCCGAGGGCGACCTCGACATGGGCGGCTCGACGATCCCGGGCTGGGAAACCGAGGCGACACCGCTCGCGGGACCGCTGGCGCACCCGGTGCGCACCGTGCTGCTCGCCGCGTTCTACCTCGGCAAGTACGAGCTGACCCAGGGTCAGTGGCAGCGGCTCGGCGGACGCGCGAACGCGAGCACCTTCGCCGCCGGGCGCGAGGTCGACCGCCGGAAGATCACCCTGCGGCATCCGGTCGAGAGCGTGTCGCATACCGAAGCGACGGAGCTGTTGCAGGCGTGGGGCCTCGCCCTGCCGACCGAGGCACAGTGGGAGTACGGCACGCGCGCCGGCAGCTACGAGGTGTGGTGGAGCGGCAAGGACGCGTCCTCGCTGCGCGGGGTGGCGAACCTGCTCGACCGCGCCGGCTTCGACCTCGGCCTGCAGGCGGGCAGCAGCCGGTTGACCGAGACCGACTCGTTCGCGGTGCACGCGCCGGTCGGTTCGTTCGCCGCCAACCCGTTCGGCCTGCACGACGTGCACGGCAACGTCGCGGAGTGGTGCGCGGACTGGCTGGTGGGCTACGACGTCGACGTCGAGCCGGGCACCGGGCTCGCGCGCGCGGCGTCGGGCAGGATCAAGGTGCACCGCGGCGGCAGCTACGCCGACCGCGCCGCGGTCGCGCGCTCGCGGCACCGGAACGGCGACCTGCCGGACAACCGGCTGCCGCACGTCGGCGTGCGCCCGGCGATGACGCTGGAGTAGCGGTTGCGGGAGTGGGCGCCCGTCGTCGGCGCGCGCGGCGCCGCGGGCTGGCGGTCTACCGCGGGAACAGCTCCGGGTCGGCGAGCACGACCGTCATCGCCGCTACCGCGGCCGCGCCGAGTGCCAGCTCGCGCTCGTTCACCGCGCCGAGCACGTCGGCGGCGGAGTGGTGGAAGTCGAAGTAGCGGTGGTCGGCGACGATCAGTCCGAACAGCGGGACGCCGTGCGGTCGCAGGACGCTGATGTCGGCGCCGCCGCCGCCCTCGATCAGCGCGCCCATCCCCAGCTCGCGCAGCGGTGCGAGCGCGGGCACGAGGCGCCGGCGCGCGGCCTCTTCGAGCGTCGTGTCGAAGCCCTTGGGTTCGAACCCGCCGCGGTCGGTCTCCAGCGCGGCGACGTGCGCGGCCAACTCGTCGGCGTGCGCCTCCGCGTAGCCGCGCGCGCCGCGCAGCCCGTTCTCCTCGTTGGTGAACAGGACGACGCGCACCGTGCGCGCAGGGCGCAGGCCGCACGCGAGGATCAGGCGCACTGCCTCCAGACAGTGCACGCAGCCCGCGCCGTCGTCGTGCGCGCCGTGCCCCAGGTCCCAGGCGTCGAGGTGCGCGCCGATCAGCACGATCTCCTCCGGCGCACGCGTGCCGCGGATCTCGCCGACGACGTTGCCGCATCGGCCCTCGCCGGCCGGACGGCAGTCGAGGCGCAGGGTCAGCTCGACCGTGCCTTGCTCGGCGATGCGCGCCGCGAGCGCTTCGGCGCCGTTCGTGCTGATCGCCGCCGCGGGGATGGGCGGCACACCGTCCTCGTAGCGCAACGTGCCGGTGTGCGGCAGGTCGTCGAGCAGCGTCGTCATCGAGCGGACGATCGCCGCGACCGCGCCGACCTTCGCCGCCTCGATCGCGCCGTTGCCGCGCTGCGGCACCGCGGCGCCGTAGGCGCGGAACGTGTTGCGCAGCACGCGCGGCATCGGCCGGTTGAAGAACACGATCCTGCCCTTCGCCTCGTCGGCGCGCGCGCGCAGCTCTTCGAAGCTGCGCACCATGAGCACCGGCGCGGTGATCCCTCCTTCAGGCGTCCCGATGCTGCCGCCGAGCGCGGCGACGTCGAAGCGCACGCCGTCGCCGGTCAGCGTCGCCGTCTCGCCCCGCTCCCAGCGCGGGACCGTCACCGGCTCGACGCGCACGTTCTCCAGCCCGAGTGCGGTCATCGTCGCCTTGGCCCACTCGCGTGCGCGCGCCATGCCGGGCGATCCGGCGAGCCGCTGCGGCGCCGCGGCGACCAGGTCGGCGAGCAGCGCGTGTGCGCGGTTGTCGGCGAGGGCGCGTTCGACGAGGCGCTCGGCGACCGGCGGCGGCGGCGTGGCATCGCCTTCGAGTTCGCCCTGCGGCACCACGGCAACGAGCGCGGACAGGATCAGCATCGGCATCGCGGCATGGTAGGGCGGGTCCCCGCGTGCGCCGCGGCCGCGACGAAGGATGCGACGATCGTCGGGCCGGGCGCGCCGCCCGACGGCGGCGGCCCCGTCCGCGGTGGCACGCGGGTTTGTCGTTGCCCCGGCAGCCGGGCCCGCGTACCGCTTCCGGCATGCTGTTCACCCTCGCCCTCGCCGGCGCATGCGCCTCCCAGGACCCACCACCGGCGGCGCCGCGCGCCGCGGTCGAACCCGGCTTCGTCGTGTTGTTCGACGGCAGTTCGACCGACGCGTGGCGCGGCTACGGCTCCGAGACGTTCCCGAGCAAGGGCTGGGTCGTGCGCGACGGCGCGCTGGTCCACGAGGCGGGCGGCGGGGGCGGTGATCTGATCAGCAAGCGACGGTTCGGCAACTTCGACCTGCGCTTCGAGTGGAAGGTCGCGCCGCGCGGCAACAGCGGCGTGATGTTCCGCGTCGTCGAGACCGACGAGCCGTCGTACGTCACCGGCCCCGAGTACCAGATCCTCGACGACGCGGCGCACTCGCCCTCGCCTGACACCGCTGCCGGCGCGCTCTACCGGCTCGCCGCGCCGCAGGGCGCGAGCCCGCGA
Source organism: Planctomycetota bacterium (assembly GCA_035305285.1). Taxonomy (GTDB): domain Bacteria; phylum Planctomycetota; class UBA1135; order UBA1135; family UBA2386; genus DATGPD01. The sequence continues at coordinate 12,003 of DATGPD010000503.1, read as the reverse complement.
CCGGCCGGCGAGTGGAACGAGGCGCGGATCGTGCTCGTCGAGAACCGGCTGGAGCACTGGCTCGGAGGCAAGAAGGTCGTCGAAGTCGACTTCGCGTCGCCCGAGTACGCGGCGCGCCTGGCGAAGAGCAAGTTCGCGAGCTGGCGCGGCTTCAACGCGCACCGCCGGGGCCACATCTGCCTGCAGGACCACGGCGACGAGGTCGCCTTCCGCAACGTGCGCATCCGCGAGCTGCCGCCGGGGAAGGAACGCCACGGCGAGGAAGTCGTGCTGTTCGACGGCACGAGTCTGGACGCGTTCGACGCGCACCTGCCCGAGGGCACGCGGCTCTCCGACGTGTGGTCGATCGTGGACGGCGTGCTCGTCTGCAAGGGCAAGCCGGCCGGCTACCTCTACACCAGGGAGCGGTTCGAGAGCTTCGTGCTGACCCTGGAGTGGCGCTTCGTGCCCGAGCACGGCGGCGGCAACAGCGGCGTGCTCATGCGCATGACCGGCGAGCACCGGGTGTGGCCGCGCAGCCTGGAGGCGCAGTTGATGTCGGGCAGCGCGGGCGACTTCTACAGCATCGGCGAGTTCCCGATGCGGGCCGCGCCCGAGCGCACGCGCGGCCGGCACACGCGCCGGCTCGGCGGACAGGAGAAGCCGATCGGCGAGTGGAACCGCTACGAGATCATCGCCGACGGCCCCTGGGTGCAGCTCGCGATCAACGGCGAGGTGGTCAACGAGGCATGGGACTGCGCGGTCGTGCCGGGCCACATCTGCCTCCAGTCCGAAGGCGTCGAGATCCACTTCCGCGCGATCCGCCTGACGCGCCTGCTCCCGCCGTGAGCCGCGCGCCGTACACCCGCCTCGAGCGCACGGTGCTGGTCGACAACCGCTGGCACCGCTACTGCCGCGACCGCTACGTGCGGCGCGATGGTACCGAGGGGGAGTACTTCTACGTCGACATGCCGGGCTCGTGCGGCACCGTGCCGGTGTTCGCCGACGGTTCGACCGTGTTGCTGCGCGTGCGCCGCTACCTGCTCGGGTGCGAGCTGTGGGAGTTCCCGATCGGCGGGATGCGCCCCGGCGAGGATCCGCTCGCCGTCGCGCGCCACGAGCTGGAGGAAGAGGCGGGTCTCGTCGGCGGACAGTGGACGAAGCTCGGCGAGTTCGCGCCGTACAAGGGCGTGTCGAACGAGATCTGCCACTTCTTCCTGGCGCGCGATCTGCAGTGGACCGCGCAGCGCCTCGAAGCGGAGGAGGACATCGCGGTCCATCCGATGCCGTTCGCCGAGGCGCGCCGCCTCCTGCTCGAGCAGCCGATCGCCGATGGTCAGTCGCTCGTCGGCCTGATGCTCTACGACCGGTTCCTCGCGCGCGAAGGCGGCGGGTGAGCCCGCGCTACCGCGAGCCGAACAGCCAGCCGAACAGGCGGGCGAACAGGCCGGGCCGCCGGGCGGGGGCCTGGTCCTGCGCACTCGGCGCGCTCGGTGCCCGGCGGGGTTGTCGGGGCTCGGCCGCCGCGTCCGCCATCAGCGCCGGCGTCCGCGAGGCGGGCGCGGGAGCGGCGGGCGACACCCGCTCCTCGTCGCCGAGGTCGAGCGAGTCGAGCGCGGTGCCGTAGCCCGCATCAGCGGCCCGATCTTCCTGGAACTCGGCCTCTTCGGTCGTGAAACCCTGGTCCGTATCGCGTTGCAAGTAGTCCTCCGTGACTAGCCGCTCCAGGATCGGCTGCCCGCCGCATGCGGCTTGCGCGCATGCTCGTGCGGGACTTCCGCGCGTCGTCCGTCCGCGCCTCGGCAAGGCCCGATGCTGCCTGGGTCCTGCTGCTGGACAGCTCGTGCGGCGTCGCGTGCAATGCCGGCATGCTGCCGAGATTCGTCGCGTTGCTGTTCGCAGGCGCCCTGCTCGCGTCCTGCACGTCGGAAACCGAGGCGTCGAAGACGCCCACGCCGACGCCGGCCGCTGCACCGGCGGCGAACGTGGAGGGCGCCAAGGTCGCGACCTACCTGCTCGGCACGACGGCGTGCAGTGGGTGCGTGAGGACGGTGCGGAACGCGCTCGCCAACGTGCCCGGCGTCCTCGAGGTCGACATCGAGCCGGGGCAGGACGAGTTCACCGTCAGCTACGACCCCGCGCTGGTGCAGCCCGAGGCGCTGCTCGAGCCGCTGCACGCCGCGGGCGAGAAGAAGGTCAAGCTCAAGAGCTGACCGTCGGCGGCGGCGCGGCGGCGCGGACCACGAACGCGCCGCCGCGCGTACGCGACGAGCCTTCCGACCGGACGCAGCCCGGCCTCACTGCACGGTGATCGCCGGCCGTTCGGGGAACAGGCCGATGCCCGCGTCGCCGGCGAGCTTGCGGATCGCGGGCACCTCGGTGGTGAACAGCGCGTTGGCCTGCTGCACCGCTGCCTCCACCTTGCCCGCGCCGATCTCCAGGAAGCGCAGCTCGGCGGCGGTCGGCCGGTGCCACGACGAGCCCAGGGCGGAGATCGCGGTGCCGATCGCGCGCAGCGCGTGCTCGTCGTCGGTGATCCCCTTGGTATCCGGCGGCGTCCACACCGCCTTCTCCAGTTCGGTGAGCCCTGCGCGCAGCGCCTTGATCCGCCCGGTCAGTTCCTTCGCGGCGGTGGCATCGCCCGCCACCTGGCCGCCGGCCGGACGCACCTTCTTCTCCAGCGCGTCGAGGTCGGCGCGCACCGCCTCGATGCCCTCCAGCACGTCGGCGAGCGCCGCGCGCAGGCGGAACGCGCGCTCGAGCGCGGCGGCCTTCGCGGCGCGGTCCTCGGCGGAGACCTCGACCCGCGGGTCGGCGAGCACGGTGACCTTCGTCTTGCCCTCGTGCTCGCCGAAGCGGACCGTCACCTCGTAGTCGCCCGGCGCGACCTCGGCGCCGGCGGGTTCGTCCTCGTCGTCGCGCGGACGGTCCGCGTCGCGGCGGCGCGGGCTCTTGTACCCCTTGGCGCGCAGGTCCCACGTCACGCGGTTGATGCCGGCGTGCACCGGTCGGCGGAACGTGCGCACGAGAAGGCCCTCGGCGTCGCGTACCTCGATCGTCGCCCGCGGCGGCTTCTTGCCTTCGGCGGCCGTCTCCGCGCCTTCCGCGGCAGCGGGGTCTCCGGCCGCCTCCCTGCCTCCTGCGGCGTTGCGCTCGTTCTTCCGTCGCCGCTCCTCCTCCGCGTCGGGATGCGGCAGGTCGTCGCCGGCGAGCGAGAACGTGATCAGCGCGCCGTACGGCCGGGTCGTGCCGCGGAACTCGCCGTGCCCGGGGAAGCGCGGCCCCGTGCTCTGCGCCACCGTGTGCTGCCATGCCGGCGGTGCGGTGAACACGTGCAGGGGCTTGCGTAGGGTCGCGGTGCGGTGCGCCGCCGGCGCCGGCTCACCGTCCGCGCCGAGCCCGGCCTCGGGCTGCAGCGCGAGCGCATCGTCGCCGACCAGCTCGCGCAACGGCCGGATGTCGTCGATCACGAACGCCCCGCGCCCGTGCGTGCCGACCACGAGGTCGTGTTCACGCGGATGGATCGCGAGGCCCATCACCGCCACGCCCTTCGGGATGCCGTGGGTGAACCGGTGCCACGCGCGGCCGCCGTCGACGGTGAACCACAGGCCGAACTCGGTGCCGAGGAACAGCAGGTCGGGATCGACGAGGTCCTGCGCGATCACGTGCGCGTAGCCCTCGATCTCCGGCGTCGACAGGCTCCGCCACGTGCGTCCGTAGTCCGCGGTCGCGAACACGTACGGCTCGAAGTCGCCGCGCCGGTGGTCGTCGAACGTGACGAACGCGACCGCCGCGTCGAACCGTCCGGGCTCGATGTGCGAGACCCACGCGTGGCGCGGCACGCCCTGGATCGCGTCCTCGACCGACGTCCACGTCCGGCCGCCGTCGCGCGTGACGTGCACGCGGCCGTCGTCGCTTCCCGCCCACACGACGCCTTCCTGCACGGGGCTCGGCGCGAGCGCGACGAGCGTCGTGAAGTTCTCCGCGCCGGTGACGTCGGGCGTGAGCCCGCCGCTCTGCGCCTGCTGCTGCCATTCGCTGCGGTTCGTCGTCAGGTCGGGACTGACCACCTCCCAGGTCAGGCCGCGGTCGCGGCTGCGGTGCACGAACTGGCTGCCGAACCAGATCGTGCCCGGCTGGAAGGGATCTGGCGCGATCGCCGCGTCCCAGTTGAAGCGCAGGCGCGTGTCGTCGTGCGGCGCCGGCTTGATGCTGCGCCGCTCGCCGGTGCGCAGGTCCCAGCGCACCAGGCCGCCGCCCTGACTCATCGCGTAGCCGCGCAGCGAGTCCTGCGGATCCGGCAGCGTGCGGAAGCCGTCGCCGAAGCAGACTTCGTTCCAGTGGTGGTTGCGGATGCCGCCGTTCTCCCACACGTCGGCCGGGCCGCGCCACGAGCCGTTGTCCTGCATGCCACCGTACACGTGGTAGGGGACGTCGAGGTCGACGTCGACGTGGTAGAACTGGCAGACCGGGAGGTTGGCGACGAACCGCCACGTCGCGCCGCGGTCGCGGCTCTCGGCGACACCGCCGTCGTTGCCGAGCAGCAGGTGGCGCGCGTCGTTCGGGTCGATCCACAGCGCGTGGTGGTCGGGGTGCACGTCGCGGAACGGCACGAGCGGCCGGAAGGTCTTCCCGCCGTCGTCGGAGACCGACACGATCGTGTGCAGGTTGTAGATCCGGTCGGGACGCTCGGGGTCGACGCGGATGTCGCAGTAGTAGAACGGCCGCGGCGCGACGTCGGACTTGTCGTTGACCACGCGGAACCGACGGCCGCCGTCGTCCGAGCGCAGCAGCACGTTCTTTGCCGCCTCGACGAGCACGTACACGACGTCGGGATCGGACGGGGCGATGGCGATGCCGATGCGTCCCAGCTCGCCTTCGGGCAGCCCGTCACCCGGGCCGAGCCGCTCCCAGGTCTCGCCGCCGTCGACCGTGCGGTAGAGCCCGGACTCCTTGCCGCCGGAGCGGAAGTCCCACGGTCGGCGGCGGTGCTCCCACAGCGCGGCGAACATCTTGTCCGGGTTGCGCGGGTCGGCGACCAGGTCGGCGCACCCGGTGCTGTCGCCGGCGCCGAGCACGCGCCGCCAGGACTTGCCGCCGTCCTCGGTCTTGTAGACGCCGCGCTCCCCGCCCGGGGACCACAGCGGGCCGAGTGCGGCGACGAAGGCGACGTCGGGCCGGCGCGGGTCGAGCACGATGCGGTGGATGCGCTCGCTCTTCTCCAGGCCGAGGTGCTCCCAGGTCTCGCCGCCGTCGCGCGAACGGTAGACGCCGTTGCCGATCGACGCGCTGTTGCGCGGGTTGCCTTCGCCCGTGCCGACCCACACGACGTCGCGGTTGCCGGGCGCGACGGCCACTGCGCCGATCGCCTGCACCGGCTGGTCGTCGAACACCGGGGTCCAGGTCAGACCGCCGTTGCGCGAGCGCCACACGCCGCCGGTCGCCGCGCCGACGTAGACGAGGCCGGGATCACCGGGGAACGCGTCGATCGCGGCGATGCGCCCGCTCATCCCGGCCGGACCGATCGCGCGGGCGCGCAGACCGGCGAGGAGTGCGGGGTCGAACTGCGTGCGCGAGGCGGGCTGGACGCCCTGGGCGGCGAGGATCGCGGGGCAGGCGGCGACGACGGCGAGGGCGAGGCTGCGGCCGAACATGGTGCGCACGATACGGACGGCGCGCGGTGCCGGTGAGCGCGACCTGGGCGGCGCCGCCGGCGCGGACTGCTACGCTGCCGTCTTTGCTTCCCCCGGAGGTTGCATGCTGTTCGCCTTCACGTTGGCCGCGTCGTCGGTACTCGCGCCGCAGGACCCTGCGGGCGCCGACGCGCCCGCCAAGATCCCGATCTCCGTCCTCTACGCCGGCGAGGCCGGCACGCCGCGCGAGGCGGCGTTCCTCGAGTTCCTGCGCCAGCGCTTCGTGAAGGTCGGCAACGTCCCGGCCGCTGAGCTGCTCGCGTCGCGCGCCGAGGGATGGGACGTCGTCGTCGCGGACGGATCGACCGAGATGGTCGACAACCGCCTGCGAATGAAGGGCTGCACGAAGCTGGAGTTCCCGGCGGACTGGACCAAACCGACCGTGCTGATCGCATCGAGCGGCCGCGCGGTGGAGAAGGTCAGCAAGATCGGCTGGCTTTGACTCTGCCTGCATGAGATGGCGCACGGGATGCGCCTCGACCATCCGATCTTCCAGTCGCCGAACCACGTCCGGATCCCGCTGACCGAGATCGACACGCCGCCGGACTACGCGCACTACGCGACCGCGGCCCTGCCCGAACGCCTCACCGCGTGGCAGGTGTTCGAGAAGCCGGCAGCCGGTGAGGGCGCCGCGCGGCAGTCGCTCGCGAACGTCGGCCTGGTCTCCGACGGGTTCGGGTTCGAGGACCTGCCGGACAGCGAGTGGATCGCGAGCGGCATCAACTCGAAGGGGCCGCAGGCGCTCGCGCTCGGGCGGCAGGGCAACTACTTCCTGTGGGGCTTCGCCGCCGACCCCACGCTGATGACCCCGTCGGCGCGCGACGTGTTCGTCAACGCGATCTGCTGGATGAAGCAGTTCGACGGGCAGCGCCCGCTGGTCACCAAGGTGGCGAGCCCGCGCGAGTGGCTGTTCGTCGAGCTGTGGGTCGCCTCGCAGAAGGGCGACCGCGCGCCGGCGGTGGCGAGCGACGTCTCGGGCGTCGCGTTGGACCGCGCCGCGGCCGAGCGCTACTTCGGCCGGGAGACGGTCGAGAAGCATGGCAAGGACTACGCGACGCTGAAGGCCTGGCTCGTGGGCAACCTGGAGGCGATCACGTCGGTCGCCGCGGACGACGGCGGGCGCCGGCGCCACAAGGTGGTCGACGAGGACGTCGTCGCGCTCGGCGTGTCGAACCGCAGGCCGGAGTTCTTCGACCGTGTGCTCGCGCGCTGGCGGGAAGACCCCGCCGACGAACTCTGCACGCGGGTGCTCGCGCGCTACGTGCCCGACCGGCGGTTTGCGTCGCCGGAAGACCTGGAGCAGTGGCTCGCGGAGCACCGTGGACGCCTGCGCTTCACCGACTTCGGCGGCTACCGCTGGGTGGTCGTGCCGCGGGAAGCAGCGAAACCCGCTTCGCCCACGCCGGCCGTGGGCGCCGGCCGCGGCTGACGCGGCGCTGTGCGGCGGCCCGGCGAATTCGCCCACGGTGACCGAGCTGCCCTGGGAGGCTCGTTCCCGATGCGCACCCTGGTCGCCTCGTCGGTCCTGCTCGCTGCCTGCACCGGCTCGTCCGCGACCGGTTCAGCCGGTCCATCCCCGATCCTCGCGGGCTTCGATCCGCAGCCGGTGCTCGGCCTGGCCCGAGCCCGGATGCGTGCGGTGACCGAATCAGGCCACCGCACCGGCGTTCGGATCGAGCCGCCGGACCACATGTTCACGACTTGGAGTGTCGTCGGCGCGATCGACGATCCTGCGCTCGGCGAGGTGCTCGACGCCACCGCGGCGGCGTGCGTCGCGCACGTGAAGGCGCACGGCGGTCAGACCGGCGCGCTGTCCGCCCAGCGGGGCGCGGTCTCCGACGCGGTGCTCCGCGCCATGACCATGCGCGCCCTCCCGGCGGATGCGGACGCGGTGCAGGCGCGCCATTGCGCGTTCACGGCCGGTGGCCGGAACGGCTTCATCACCGTGGTCGCGGTGCGCGTGGAGGGGCAGCCGGGTGTCTGGCGCCTCGCGGGCGCGATCCACGAGCCGTGATGCCGGGCGCGGTCGCGATCGCGCGACCCGCTCGCCGCCGCCGCGGTCCACGTGCGGGCGACGGCAGCGCGCGCGCCGCTCAGTAGATCTTCTGCTGTGCCGGCTGGCGGACCACCCGGTGCGGCGCCTGCGCCACGGACTCGGCGCGCAGGATCCAGTCGAACGCCGCGGCGACCGCCGGCAGGAGTGCGCCGATCCCGAGCGGCTGCTGCACGTGGAGCGCGAAGCCTTCCTCGGTGACCTGCGCGCCGAGCACGAGGTCGTCGAGCGCCTCGACCATCTCCTCGGCGTCCGGCACGAGGTCGGTGTCGAGGCCGAGGTGCGTCATGCCGGTCCGGATCCCGGCCGCCGCCAGACCCCAGTACGCGTCGATCAGCGGCTCGAGGCGGCCGGTGACGAACAGCGCGCTGCCGGCGTGCGCCTTTGCGGCGGCGGTGAAGCGCGGATCGGCGGCCAGGGCCTTCTCACCGAGCGGCCCGGTCGCGAGCAGGCGCTTGGCGACGGATTTGAAGTTCGAGAACACCAGCCAGCCTTCGCGCAGACCGACCGTCGGCGTCACCCGGGCGCCTTCGACCCGCAGCTCGGTCGACCAGGTCTTGATCCCGTCGCTCTCCTCGAACTGGACTGCCTGGCGCGCGTCGCGCGCCAGCAGTTGACGCACGGCCGCCTCGGCCCGCTGCGGGTCGCGCACCTGGATGAACGCCGACACGGTCAGGAACGGCGGCGCGACCTGTGGTGGGTCGACCGCGATCGCCACCTCCGGACCGAACGCGGCGAGCAGCTCGACGAGCTGCTGAGGGCTCATGCCCAGCTCGCGCCGCACCTCGCGGCCGAAGTCGCGCTCGAACTCGCGGCCCAGCTCGCGCCGCGCCTGCTCGGGCAGCGCGGCCAGCAGACGCTTGCCGGCCTCGACCGCGGCGGCGCCGTCGACCGAGAACGCGGCGAACAGGGTGGTGTCGCGCTTCACCCACTGCGCCGCCTGGTTGGTGACCGGCCGGGAGAACGGAGCCTTGAGCAGGCCGTCGGTCGGACCGGGGAGGGCGAGGTCGACGAGGTCGTGCGCGCTCCGGCCGTCGTGCGAGAAGCCGAGGAACAGGTCAGGCGCGCCGGACACGCCGAACGCGCGCCCGAGCGCATCGATCTCGTAGGGCAGCACCGGCGCGAGCGCCGCGCCGAACTGCTGCGCGTTGACGAACACCTCGACCATCCGCGTGCCGGGCAGCTTCGCCCGGCTGCGCGCGAACGTCCGGTTCGCGGCGAGGCTCGGCGTCTGGCCGCGCAGCGCGCGCACGCAGTCGGCGAGGAACCCGGGGCTGTTGCTCACGAACCAGTGGCCGTCGTGTACCCCGTGCAGCACGCTGCCCGCGTCGTGCGGCAGCGCGAGCGCGGTGAACCGCGCGCCGTCGACGTCGACCGACGACTTCGCGAGCGGACGCGGCAGGCCCTCGGTGGCGAAGCGTTCGAGCGCGGCGATCGCGTCGCGTGCCGCGCGTGAATCACCGACCTCGACGACCAGCGTGAGCGAGGGCAGCATGGCCCCCGAGAGCGTGGGCCGGCTGATGCCGATGGCGAACGGTCCGGCGAGGAGCGCGCGGGCCTGGGCGCCAGTGAGCCCGATGCGCTGCAGCGACTGCGAGAGCCGGGCGAGGTTGCGACCTCCTCGGTCGCGCGCCATCCCCTCCAGCGTCTTCCACCCCTCCTCCCCGAGCAGGTCGCGCCCGATGCCGACGAGCTTGGCGCGGTCGAAGGCCGCGACGGCGGCGTCGAGGCCGGCGCAGGCGGCGACCGCCCACGTGTCTCCCGGGAAGGCGCGTGCGACGTCGCTCTGGGCGGGGGAGAGGGCAGGGAGGACGAGGAGTGTGAGAGGCGAGAGGAGGGATCGCGACATGGGTGGACTGGGTCGAAGGACCCGCTACGCGGTGGATCGGCGATTACACCAAGTCGGCTCGAACGCTGCTCGACCGGGAGCGTGCGGCGCCGTTTCCCTGCCGGCCCGCGCGCGGCATGATCGGCGCCGCACCGCCTGGGAGGGCTTCATGCTGCTGAGCCTGCACATCCGTGACCTTGCCCTGATCGAGGCCGCCGAGCTGCAGTTCGTTCCCGGACTGAACGTGATCTCCGGGGAGACCGGCGGGGGCAAGTCGCTGGTGATCGCCGCGCTCGCGCTCCTGCGCGGCGAGAAGGCGAGCGGCCACCTCGTGCGGCACGGCGCATCCGAGCTGCGGGTCGACGGCGAGTTCGCGCTCGGCGAGGGCGACCGGGCCCGCGCGGTCGCTGCGGAGGTGCTGCAGGAGATTGGCGCGCCGCCCGAGGGCGACGTCGTGCTGGTGACCCGGATCGTGGATGCCGCCGGGCGCAGCCGGGCGCGGATCAACGGCCGCCCGGCGACCGTTGCCGCGTTGCGCGCCCTCGGTGCGCACCTGCTGGAGATCCACGGCCAGCACGATGCGCGTTGCCTGATGCGGCCCGAGATCCAGTGCGAGACGCTGGACGCGTTCGCCGGCACCACGCCGCTGCGCGCCGAGTTCGCCGCGGCGCTCGCGGCCGCGCGCGCGGTGCAGGAGCGCTTGGCGGCCGCCACCGCGGTGCAGCGCGACCGCCACCAGCGGGTCGCGATGCTGCGCCACCAGGTCGACGCGATGACCGCACTCGGTCTGCAGGACGGCGAGATCGCCCGGCTGGAAGAAGAGCACCGCCTGCTCGCGCACCTCGACCGACAGCGCGAGCTGGTGCAGGGTGCCCTCGCCCTGCTGCAGGACGCGGAGGAGAACGCCTCGGGCCTGCTCGGGCGGGCGCGGCGCCACGTCCGCGAGGCGGCCGGCATCGACCGCAACCTGGAAGACGCGGCGCACCAGCTCGCCGAAGCCGAGATGCTCGTGGGCGAGGCGGTGCGCGCGCTGCAGCACGGACTCGCGCGCCTCGACCTGGACCCGGACCGCCTCGCCGCGGTCGAGGACCGCCTCGGCGAGGTGCGCGACGCCCTGCAGCGGTTCGGCCTCGACGAGGCGGAGTGGTCGAGCGCGCTCGCTGCCGCGCAGGAGGAGCTGGCCCGCCTCACCGACGAGAGCCAGCAGCCCGAGGCGCTCGCCGCCGAGCTGCAGGCGAAGCTGGCCGACGCAGCCGAGGTCGGACGCCGGCTGGTACGCGCGCGCAAGAAGGCGGTCCCCGGCTTCTGCGCCGCGATCGCCGCGGAGCTGGCGAGCCTGAAGATGGCGGACACCAAGCTGCGCGTCGCGATGGCGGAGGAGGTCGATCCGGCGCAACTGCTGTCGACCGCGACCGCGCACGGACCCTCGCCGGTCGAGCTGCTCGTGCGCGTCAACCCCGGCGAGCCGTTCCATCCGCTGCGCGACACGGCCTCCGGCGGTGAACTGGCGCGCATCGTCCTCGCCGTGAAGAAGTGCCTCGCCGACCAGGACCGCGTGCCGTTCCTGGTGTTCGACGAGATCGACGCCGAGATCGGCGGCCGCCTCGGCCTGCTCGTCGGCCGCAAGCTGCGCGAGGTCGCGGCGCACCACCAGGTGCTGATCGTCACCCACCTGCCGCAGGTCGCAGCCTTCGCCCAGGCGCACTTCAAGGTGTGCAAGAGCGTGGTCGGCGGCCGCACGCGCTCGGTGGTCGAACTCCTTTCGCCCGAGGCGCGCGAGGCCGAGCTGGCCGCGATGGGGAGCTGGGACGGCGCCGACGCGGCGGCGGTCGCCGAGGCGCGGCGGCTGGTGGAGCGCGCGGCGGAGGCGTGAGCGCTCAGTCCACCAGCTCGACCGCCAGCGCCAGCGTCTCCGGCTCCTGCGGCATCGCGTCGTACATCGCGACGAACGAGCGCGCCTCCGGGGTGTCGACTTCGCGCAGCGGGTCGACCCACGCAGGCGGCACGCTCTGGTAGAGCAGGGTCACGAGCACGGTCAGGCGGCGGCGCTCGTCCGCGCCGATCGCCAGCGCGAAGTGCACGACGTCCTCGCCGCCGGTGAAGTCGGGGTCGTGCTCGGTCCCGCGCGACGCGGTGTGTGCGACCTCGGGACCGTCGGCGCGCCAGCCCTTCGGCAGCAGGCGGTTGTCCTTCCCCATCGCGACCATGCGCGTGAGGTGCGTGGTGGGCTTCCCGTCGGTGTCGACCGGCACGCATTCGTACACGACGACCTGTTCCGCGCTGGTGACCCGGTCGACGTGCGGCAGCGCGCGCTCGTCGGCGACGCCGCGGATGCGGCCCTGTTCGTCGGGCTCACCGCTGCGGAACACGACCTCGTTCCCGGCGCGCACGATCACTCGCAACCACGCGCGGCGTGCCGGATAACCGGTCGGCAGCTTGTGGCCGGTGAG
>DATGPD010000502.1:0-3985 GCA_035305285.1 Planctomycetota bacterium | reverse complement strand
CCCGCGCGCGCGCGGATCACAGGATGGCGTACGACGAGGCCCGGCGCCGCGTGGTGCTGTTCGGAGGGGTGGACGACACCGGCACGCTCCTCGGCGACACGTGGGAGTGGGACGGTTCCACCTGGCACGAGCTGCAGCCGGCGACCTCGCCGACGCCGCGCGCGGCGCACGCGATGGCGTTCGACCCGGTGCGGGGCGTCGTCCTGCTGTTCGGCGGCGACGGCGGTGCCTGGTCCCTGCTCGGCGACACCTGGGCCTGGGATGGGACCAACTGGCAACGGCTTGCCGCGACCGGCGCGCCGAGCGCACGCCGCGAGGCCGGCATGGCCACGGACGCCGCGCGCGCGCGGGTCGTCCTGCACGGCGGGCGCACGGGGACGACGCCCGTGTACAGCGGCGAGACGTACGAGTGGGACGGCACGGCGTGGGCGCTGCGCGGCAGCGCGGGCCCGGCGAGCATCGGGGCCGCGCTCGCCTACGACGCGGCGCGCCAGCGCGTAGCGCACGTGCACGCAGGTCCGTCCGGCGAGCAGGAGCTGTGGGATTGGGACGGAACGCAGTGGACGCGCGTCGCGGTCACGCCGGGTCTGGGCGCGCAGTTCACCAGCATCGCGTCGTTGCCCGGCACCGACCTGCTCGTGCGCTTCGGCGGCCTCACGCGCAGCTTCGTGTGCGTCGACGAGACGTGGCTGTGGGACGGCACGAGCTGGACCGTCGTGCCGTTCCAGGATCATCCGCTCCCACGCCACGAGCACGCCATGGCGTTCGATGCCGCGCGCGGCAGCGTGCTGCTGTTCGGCGGGACGCACCCGGACTTCTCGTTGTCCGGCGAGGCCGGCTGGCTGTGGGACGGCACGGCGTGGGCGCCGGTGCAGTCGCCGCGCATCCCGGCGCCTCGCGCGCGCCACGAGATGACGTTCGACCGCGCCCGCGCGCAGGTCGTCATGTTCGGCGGCGTCAGCGAAGGTCCGTTCCTCGTCTACTTCGACGAGACCTGGGTCTGCGACGCCGGCGGCTGGTCGCTCCACACGCCGGCCGTGCGGCCGCCCGGGCGCGCCGATCCGGCGCTCGCCTTCGACGAACGCCGCGGCGTCGTGGTCCTGTTCGGCGGCGAAGACGCCAACCTGAACGAACTGGACGACACGTGGGAGTGGGACGGCACCACGTGGACGCAGCGGACGATGGCGCCGCGGCCGAGCCGGAGGGGCCGGATGGCATACGACGCCGCGCGCGACTGCATCGTCTTCCTCGGCGGCGCCTCGGGCCGCGAGACGTGGGAATACGACGGCGCGGCGTGGACCCGCCGCACGCCGGCGAACACACCGAACGTGGCGAGCCGGCTCGCCTACGACCCCGAGCGCCGGCGGGTCGCGTGCCTCGCGCCGCTGCCCGCGTCCTCGCAGACCGCGGTGTGGGAGTGGGACGGCTCGGACTGGAGCGTGCGCGCGCCCGCGCCCGCGCCGGCCGCGCGGGACGGCTACGTGGTCGCGCACGACGAGCGGCGCGCCCGCCTCGTCGCGTTCGGCGGCGCGTTCTACGCGAACAACCCGCTCGACGACACGTGGGAGTGCTTCTCGGTCGCGCCCGCGCGCGTCACGCGAGTCGGCAGCGGTTGCGCCGGCAGCACCGGACGCGCCCCCGACCTGCGCGCGCGGCAGGGTCACGGGCCGTGGATCGGGGACACGATGGTGCTCGACGTCACGGAGCTGCCGCCGGCCGCGACCGCGGCGGTGGCCGTGCTCGACGTCGCACTGCTTCCGACGCCGATGGACCTCGGCGCCTTCGGCGCGCCGGGCTGCCTGCTGCACGCGCGCGGCGCGATCACGCTGCCGGCCCCCGCGGCAGGCGGCACAGCGACGCTCACGCTCCCGATCCGCGCGGACCCGGCGCTCGTGGGCGTCGGCTTCGCCGTGCAGGCGCTGGTCCCCGATGCCGGCGCGAACGCGCTGGGCTGGATCGCCAGCAACGCGGCGGAAGCGGTGTGCGGGCAGCGGTAGCGCGCGCCGCGCAGGTCCTGCCCCCTTTCCCTCGCGGTGCGGCGCATGCCGCACGATCGGTCCGGATCCGCGGCGACTATTGTGGCGCGTGCGCGCAGACCGGCGGGCCCGGCTGCTATCGTGGCGGGCCGGCCGGACCGGCGCACGGTGCGCCGGCGGCATCTGCGAGGTACCACGTTGGCCAGCACCAAGACCGCTTGGATCTTCTCGGTCGGGCGCGACCTGCTCGAAGGTCTCGTGCTCGACCGCAACGCGAACTTCATCGCGACTCGCGTCAGCGAGCTCGGGATCAAGGTGCGTTCGTTCCAAACGGTCGACGGAGTGAAGGAAGAGATGGTCGCGGCGCTGGAGGCGGCGCTGGCGACGAAGCCGACCTACGTGTTCTGCGCCGGAGGGATGGGACCGTCGCACGACGACGTCACCCGCGAGGCGGTCGCCGAGGTGCTCGGCGTCCCGCTGGAGAAGAACCCCGAGGCGGTCGAGATGGTCGGCATGGCATTCCGCCGGCTGCTCGCCAAGGGCGGCACGACGAGCGCCGAAATGACCGAGACCCGCCAGCGGATCGCCTACCTGCCGAAGGGCGCCAAGCCGTACGAGAACCCGGTCGGCACCGGCCCCGCGTGCGTGGTCAGCGGGCACGGCACGACGTTCATCCTCCTGCCCGGCGTGCCCGAGGAGCTGCAGCGGATCTTCTCGCTGCACATCATCCCGCTGCTGCGTGCCGAGGGGATCACCACGCACCGCAAGACGCGGACGATCGAGTACGCCGGGCACGACGAGACCGCGATCAGCGCGGTGCTCGCCGACCACGGCAAGCGCTTCCCCGGGGTCAGCTCACGCACGATCCGCTACGGCACCGAGGAGAGCACCTCGATCCGGATCAAGCTGTTCGGCGAGCACACCGACCCGCGCGCGCTCGACGACCTGCTGGAGCGTGCCGAGGCCGACCTGCGCGCGCGCCTCGGGGTCGAGATCGCGCGCGGCTCGGGCGAGGCCGACGCTGGCCGTTCGTGAGCGCGGCCGGGTTCGGCGCCCGGCTGCTCGCCTGGTACGACGCGCACAAGCGTGACCTGCCGTGGCGCGACGTCGCCGACCCCTGGGTGACCTGGGTGTCCGAGGTGATGCTGCAGCAGACCCGGGTCGAGGCGGTACGCCAGTCGTTCACCCGCTTCCTCGCGCGCTACCCGGACCCGCGCGCGTTCGCCGCGGCGAGCGACGACGAGCTGCTGCTCGCGTGGCGTGGGCTCGGCTACTACCGGCGCGCGCGGCTGCTGCGCGACGGCGCGCGCGCGGTGGTCGAGCGGCACGGCGGCAGGGTGCCTGCGAGTCCCCGAGCGCTCGCGGCGCTGCCGGGGGTCGGCGCGTACACCGCGGCGGCGATCGCGTCCATCGCGTTCGGCCAGCCGGTGCCTGCGGTCGACGGCAACGTCGAGCGCGTGCTCGCGCGGCACCGCGGGATCACCGCGAACGTCAAGTCGGGAGCCGGTGCGCGCGCGGTGCGCGAGGCCGCGGCCGCGCTCCTCGTACGCGCGCGCGCGGGCGACTTCAACCAGGCGCTGATGGACCTCGGCGCCACCTTGTGCACCGCGAAGGCGCCGCGCTGCGCGGTGTGCCCGGTCGCCGAGGACTGCGTCGCGCGGCGGTCGGGCCGGCAAGCGGAGCTGCCGGTGCTGCCGGAACGGCGCGCCCCGGTGGACGTGCGCACGCGCGTCGCCCTGCTGCGCGCCGCGGACGGCGCGGTGGTCGTCCGCCGGATCGGAGAACGCGAGGTGAACCGCGGTCAGCTCGACCTGCCCGGTCCGGGTCCGCTCGAAGGCGTGCCCGACGCCGCCGCGCTGCAGGCCTGGCTCGACGGGCATCTGGGGGCGGGTTCGGCGCGGATCGACCCGGAACCCGCCTGCGAAGTGCGCCACGCGATCACCTGGCACCGCATCCGCGTCGCGGTACACGTCGGCACGCTGCGCGCGCGTCGGGTACCGGCCCCATTC
>DATGPD010000501.1:0-3602 GCA_035305285.1 Planctomycetota bacterium | reverse complement strand
CTTGTCGGCGACCGCGCGCGCGACGTCGTCGATCGTGAAAGCGCCGGCCTCCTCCGCGATGCGCGCGATGGAGAACACGTTCATCAGCACGTCGCCCAGCTCCTCGCACGTGCGCTCGTCGTCACCGGCCTCGATCGCCTCGATCGTTTCGTACGTCTCCTCGAGCAGGTGGGGGGCCATGGTCAGCGCGGTCTGCTGGAGGTCCCACGGGCAACCGGTGCCCGGCGTGCGCAGGGCGGCGATCACGGCGCGCAGGCGGTCGAGCGGCGCAGGGTCGTCGGTCATGGGGAACGCGCAGCCTACTGTCCGGGCGGCGCGCGGCGCAGCGGTCCGCGCGGAACCCGCGCAACGTCGCGTTCACCGAGGCGCTTCCTGTCGCTGAGTGCCTGAGGCCGCGGCGCGGGCGCGCGGTGGACGCGCGTCGGTGACGGTCACCCCCGCGGCGCGGCAGAAGGCCATTCCATGAAAGGGAAGAAGGATGAAGGTCCGTACATGGGGCGCCCTGCGGGGCGCCGTGTGCTCGACGTCGGCGCGGACGTGGCTGCTGGTCGCGGGGGCACTGGCGGGTGCGGCGGGGTTCGCACCGGAGGCCGCGGCGCCAATCCCGCCCGTGATCATCGGCGGCTGGACCATCCGCGCGGGTGAATGCGCGTACCAGGAGGACGAGAAGTTCTACACGCTGCACGTGGCGCGTGAGCTCGACCTGCCGCCGATCAGCGGCTACGTGGAGGTGCTGTGGGCGGCGGTCCTCATCGAGGGAGGCCAGGGGGTGACGCTGCTCGACCTCCAGCCGTTCGAGCCCGCCGAGCTGCCGCTCGGCAGCGACACCGAAGTGGAGATGACCGGCACCTGCGAGCTGGGCAACGGCGAGGTGCTGCGCCTGCGTGTGTTCGACCACGAACCGCAGACCAGCGAGTTGACCAGCGGCGCGCTGCTCTGGTCCACCTGAAGGTCGGACCGCGCCCTGCCCGCCGGTACCGCGCGGTCCCGATCACGGATCGATCGCGCGGACCGCACGCACGCCGACGGTGGCCGAGTCCGCGAAGGTCGGATCGATCGGGTCGTAACGCTGGCAGCAGGTGGATGCCTTGGGATCGCGGGGATCCGTGATGCAGGAGCCTCCGGCGACGCCACGCGAGCGCCGCCGGGTGTGCCGCAGGCCGGTCGGGCCTCCGGTTGGTTCGCCGTCGAGGTCGGCGAGCCACTCGCCGACGTTGCCGTGGATGTGCCACAGCCCGAAGGGGTTCGCCCGGGCGGACACACCGGGAGGGGCGCCGTAGACCGGCCAGGTCACGCTACGGCCGTATGGCCGTGGGCTCCCCGAGACGTTGCACACGGTGTGCACCGTCTCGGGGTCGCCCGGCCAGTGCCCGCGACGGTCCGGGCACGCGCACGCGTGGTTCCACTGCGCGCCGGTCGGCAGCGCGAGCCCGAGGTGGCGCAGGATCAGGTCCGCCGAGTGCCACGAGATCTGCACCGCCGGCCGCACCCATTCGCTCGCCGTCCGCGGTCGCCACAGCACGTCGCCCTCGAGCGCCAGCGGCAGCCGGCCGACCACGTCGTCGAGCTGGCGCATCGAGATCTCGAACTTCGAGCAGAGGAACGGCGCGACCTCGACCTCGTGCTCGATCGGGTCGCGGTCCCGGCTACGCGCGGCCGACGGACGTTCGAGCACGAGCGGGGTGCCGCCCGGGACGAGGACGAGCACGATGCAGATGCCGTCCTCGACCATCAGCCTGCCCTGGCCGTCCCGTGCCGGCACCTTGCCGGTGTCCAGCACGGCGAACTCGTGCAGACCGGAGTCCGGATCGGGGCCCAGCGGCACGAGGCCGACCTGCGGCCTCAGCGGCGGCATGCCGTGGTAGCGGTCGGACTTCGCGATCGCTGCGAGCGCTGCGTCCCACTCCGCCGCACGCTGTCGCACCGAGCGCTCCGCGAGGCTTTCGAGATCGCCCAGGCGTCGCTCGATGCGCGGCAACTGCCGGTGCACGGCGTCGCGCAGGCGCAGCACCGTGTCTTCCAGTTCCTCGAACGACCGCTGGTCGTGCTGCGCGGCGAACGCGACCGTCCGCAGCGTGGCGAGGCCTTCCTCCAGCTCGGCGCGGCGCGCCTTCGCGCGCGCGTGGATCTCGCGCAGGAAGTCCAGCTCCTCGTCGGAGTAGGGGCGCACGACCAGATCCTCGAGCTCCGCCTCCTGCTCCAGCACGTCGGCGTGCGCCGCGACGAGGGGGTGGTACGCCGGGAGATGCGCGCGGTCGGCGGCGCGCGCGCTTCCGGCGGCGCGCAGGCGCGCGAGGCGGTCTTCGAACGCGGTGAGCCGCGGCGCGAACTCGCGGCCGGTCGCGACCAGGCGGCGCAGGTGGGCGATGCGTTCCTCGTGCGTCGTGTTCGGTACCAGCGTCTCGCGCCACCAGTGCTCGACGTCGGCGCGGGTGGCGGCGACCTCGCGTTCCGCGAGCAGGCGCTCGGTTTCGCGCGCGCCCATCTCGATCCGCCAGGCGAGCACCGACACGGCGACCACCGCGAGGAACAGGGTGGCGAGGAACGCGCTCGCCAGCGGGTTGCGCGCCGCCCACCGGCGCATGCGCACGAGCGCTGGCACCGGGCGCGCGACGACGGGCCGCCCCCCAAGCCAGCGCGCGAGGTCCTCGGCGAACTCATC
The DNA here is from genome assembly GCA_035305285.1 of Planctomycetota bacterium. Lineage (GTDB taxonomy): Bacteria > Planctomycetota > UBA1135 > UBA1135 > UBA2386 > DATGPD01. The sequence goes on along the minus strand of DATGPD010000501.1, from coordinate 940 downwards.
GGCGCTCCGGTAGCGGTGCGCGCGATCCTTCTCCAGCGCACGGCTGACGACCGCGGCGAGATCGCGCGGCACGCGGGGGTTGTGCGCCGAGAGCGGGCGCGGCTCGTACCGTTGGACTCGCTCCCGGGTCTCCAGCTCCGAATCGCTGAGGAACGGCGAGTGGAGCGCGAGCATCTCGTAGAGGACGACGCCCAGGGAGAACACGTCGCCGCGCGCGTCGAGGTCCCTGGCGGATCCGAAGTGCTCCGGCGAGGCGTAGGCCGGCGTGCCGGCGAACTGTCCGGTCAGCGTCATGCCGGCGGCGCCCCGCTCGCGCGCGAGCCCGAAGTCGGTCAGCAGCGCGCGGCCGTCGCGCCGGGTGATCAGGATGTTGCTCGGCTTGACGTCGCGGTGGATCAGGCCGGCGCGGTGCGCGTGGTCGAGCGCGCGCGCGATCGCGATCGTCCAGCCGACCGCGAGGCGGACGTAGTCGGCGTCCCACCCGGGGCGCGGACCCGAGGGACCGTCGGGCGGTACCGGCGGGATGCGGTCGAGCGCGGCCGCGACCGCGTCGGTCCGGATCAGGTGCGGTTCCTTGCGAAGCTCCGGGAGCAGGCGCGACAGCGGCACCGCGTCGACGAACTGCATGACGAGGTACGGCCGGTCGTCGAACTCGCCGACCTCGAATACCGGCACGATGCCCTCGTGATGCAGCCGCGCCATCAGGCGCGCTTCTTGATCGAACCGCAGGCGCGCTTCACTCTCGGCCTCGACCAGCGGACGCAGGAGCTTGATTGCGACCCGGCGCTCGAGCTTCCGGTCGTACGCCTCGAACACCGCACCCATGCTGCCCTTGCCGAGCTGGCGGCGCAGTTCGTAGCGGTCGTCGATCACCATCGCCGACCGCCCGGCGGTCGGCGGATCGGGGGCGAGGATCAGCGCGGGTTCGAGCAGGTCACGC
>DATGPD010000500.1:0-2446 GCA_035305285.1 Planctomycetota bacterium | reverse complement strand
CAACGCCGACTACTTCAAGAAGGGCTGAGCCCCGAACCCCGGGGAACCGCGCGCGCCGAGCGCTTCAGCCGCCAGGCGCGCTTCAAGCCGCTCGGTACGGCCGGCCAGGAGCGCCTGCAGCGTGCGCGGGTCGCGATCGTGGGCATCGGCGCGCTGGGCACGCACCTGGCGGACGCGATCGTGCGCGCCGGCGCGGCGCAGGTCTGGCTGATCGACCGCGACGTCGTCGAGCCGCACAACCTGCCCCGCCAGGTGCTGTTCGACGAGGCCGACGCCGCGCGCGGCACGCCGAAGGCGGTCGCCGCCGCCGAGCACCTGCGCCGGATCGACGGCGCGTGCGACCTCGTCGCGGTCGCCGATGAGTTCACCCCGACCACGCTCGCGGACCTGGGCGCCGAGCCGGACCTGATCCTGGACGGGACGGACAACTTCGCGACCCGCTACGTGATCAACGACGTCGCCCTGCAGCGCGGCGTGCCGTGGGTGTACGGAGCGGCGCTCGGCAGCGAAGGCATGGCGATGGCCGTGCTGCCCTGGCGCACGCCGTGCCTGCGCTGCATCCTGCCGGAGCCACCGGCGTCCGGCGACGGCGGCACCTGCGAGACCGAGGGCATCCTCGCGCCGGCGGTCGCCATGGTCACCGCGTTCCAGAGCGCGCAGGCGATCAAGATCCTCGCCGGCCGGCTCGACGAGGTCGCGCGCGGCGTGTTCACCGTCGACGTGTGGCGCGACCGCTACGGCATGCAGCTGGAACACGCCGAGCGCTCGCCGGACTGCGCGAGCTGCGCCGCCGGCGAACTGCCCGCGCTGCGCGCCGGCGCGGCGCCCGCCGTCACGCTGTGCGGGCGCGAGGCGGTCCAGGTGCGCCCGACCGGCACGGGCTTCGACCGCACTGCCTGGGTGGCGCGCCTGCGCGGGGCCGGCGTGGAAGTCGAGGAGACGCCGCACCTCGTGCGCTTCGCCGCCGACGGCTGCCGGTTCAGCGTGTTCGCCGACGGCCGCGCGCTCCTGTTCGGCACCGCCGACACGCGACGCGCGAGCGCGCTCTACGATCGCTGGGTCGGCGGGCGCTGAGACCGCGCGTCATGCTGTACCTCGACCATGCCGCGACGAGCTGGCCGAAGCCGCCCGAGGTGCCGGCCGCGGTCGCCGACTGGTTCACGTCGATCGGCGTCAGTCCGGACCGCGGCGACGGCGAGCGCTGCCACCGCGCCGCGGCGCTGACCGCGGAGGTGCGAGCCGGCGTCGCCGCGCTCTGCGGCGTGCGCGCCGAGCGCGTGGTGTTCACCTCCGGGGCGACCGAGTCGGCGAACCTGTTCCTGCGCGGGTTCCTCGCCCCGGGCGACCGCGTCGTCGCCACAGCCGCCGAGCACAGCGCGATCGCCCGCCCGCTGCGCGCCCTCGGTCGGACGCTCGACATCGAGTGCGAGGTGGTGCCGGTCGACGGCGCGGGCTACGTCGCGGTCGACGCGGTCGAGCGCGCGCTGCGGCGACGCGCGACGCGGCTGCTCGCGGTCAACCACGCGAGCAACGTCACCGGCGCGGTGCAGGACGTCGCCGCGCTGGTCGGCGTCGCGCACGCGCACGGCTGCACGGTGCTGCTCGACGCGAGCCAGTCCGCGGGTGTGCTGCCGCTCGCCGGACTCGGCGCGGACGTGATCCTCGGCTCGGCACACAAGAGTCTACTCGGACCGCCGGGCCTCGGCTTCCTCGCCGTGCGCGACGGGATCGCGCTCCGTCCGGCCAAGCAGGGCGGCACCGGTTCGTCGCTCGCGCTCGACGAGCAGCCGGAGACCTGGCCCGCGGGCTTCGAGCCGGGCACGCCGAACGGCCCGGCGATCGCCGGCCTGGGCGCGGCGCTGCGCTGGATCGCGGCGCGCGGCATCGCCGAGCTGCACGCGCACGGCGTGGCCGTCGCCGATGCGCTGCGCGCCGTGCTGCGCGACGCGCTCGGCGCGCGCGTGCGCCTGCTCGGCAGCGACACCGGCCCGCGCATCGGGATCGTCAGCTTCACCCTCGCCGACCTCGATCCCGCCGAGGCGGGCATCGCGCTGGACGCGCACGGCATCCACGCGCGGACCGGCTACCACTGCGCGCCGTGGATCCACCGGTTCCTCGGCACCGAAGCCGGCGGCACGATCCGCTTCAGCGCGGGGCCGTTCGTCAGCGCAGACGAAGCTCGGGCGGCGGTCGCGGCGTTCGCTCGCTGAGAAACCGGCACAGCGCGTCGGCCACGAGGAAGAACTTCTCGTTGCTGCCGGCGATCCCGCGCGGCAGCGGCGGACGGTCGTCGATCTGCAGGCGCGCGCTGACCAGATCGCTGCCGGCGAGCAGCACGTCGCGCACGAGGTCGCACCATGCCCGGTGCGCCGGGAGGCCGGGATGCGCCTCCGCCCGCCACAGCGCGTCCTCTGCCTCCCGCGCACGGACCGCAGGGTCGAGCCTG
>DATGPD010000499.1:0-10815 GCA_035305285.1 Planctomycetota bacterium | reverse complement strand
CGACGGCACGTTGCATGACGCGTTCGGATGGTGGCCGCGCGTCCTGCGGCGCGGTCTCGCGGCGTTCGCCGCAGAGCGCGGGTTCGCGGTCGAACTGCCCGACGACGGCGCCGCGTGCGCGGTGATCGGCAAGCGCGACGCCGAGGTCTGGTCGCCGTTCCTGCCGCCGGAACACCGCGCGCTCTGGCCCGAGCTGCGCGCCGCGGTCGTGCCGCTCGAGTGCGAGGAACTGCGCGGCGGCATCGACTGGCTGTACCCGGGCATGCGTTCGTTGCTGCTCAGGCTGCGCGAAGCCGGCGTCGCGACCGCGATCGCGAGCAATTGCCGGCGGCTGTACTTCAGCGCGGTGTGCGAAGGCCTCGGCCTCGCCTACCTCACCGACTGGCAGTTCTGCCTGGACTCCGAAGGCGTCGTCGACAAGACCACCATGGTCGCAGCCGCCCTGCGGGCCGCAGGCACGCGCTCCGCGGTCGTCGTCGGCGACCGCGAGGCCGACCGCGAGGCGGCGCTCGCGCACGGGCTGCCCTTCGTGTGGCGCCGCAGCCCGTACTGCGCGCTGGCGGCCGACGCCGTGTGGGGTGGCTCTCCCGGCGAACTGCTGTCTATGCTCGGGGTCCGACCCCCGCGGACCGGGCCGGGCCCGGAATAGTCGAGCCGCCCTCCGCAAGGTCGCCGCCAGCCCGTCGAGACGTCGCCATGCTCGCCAGTTCCGAGGACTTCTTCACCTTCATGTTCGTGTCGATGGCCTTCGCGGGGGTGATGGCGTTCCTGCACTACCGCCATACCGAACGCAGGCAGTGCCTGCAGATGGTCGAACTGGCGCTGCGCGACCCGAAACTCGACGCGGCCACGCGGGAGAAGTTGATCAGCGCGCTGGAAGAGCGCGGCACGCTGGGCGGGGCGTGGCGCACGTGGTTCCGCGAGAACCTGACCCCGCGGCGCGTGTTCGCCGGCATCGCGTGGATGTTGATGGTGGCCGGCGGCCTGACCGTCGCCTTCGGCCGCGGCTTCGACGCCGTGCCCGGGATCGTCATGATGAGCATCGGCCTCGGCGTGCTGGCGCTGCCGATCGTCGTCCGCGAGGTCGAGCGCAGCGCGGTCCGCCGCTGAGCGCTGGCCGGAGCCTGCGGCGTCAGGGGAGACGCGCACGGTCTCCGCGTCGCCCTTCAGCGTGACCGCCCCGACGGGGGCGCAGGCGAACGACACGTCGGTGCCCGGCGGCCACTCGTACATCCCCTCCCGGGCGGAAGCGCATCCCGGTCGTCGCGAGTCCGGTAACCAGCTCAGGCATGATGCCGCCGGGCGAGCAGCGCCGACGGGCAGGGGGCGGACCACAGCCGCCGAGCAGCGCTTCGGCCTCCCGCCCGGCCGGTGAGCGCGCCGTGCATGCCGCAGGGGTCCCTGCTACTTTCGCCGGTCCGATGACCGCACCGCGCACGCCCCCCGACCTGTTCGAGGAGATCGTGCGGATTCGCCGCGAAGGCATCCCGGCGGCGCTCGCGACCATCGTCGGGACGCGCGGATCGACCCCGGGCCGCGAGGCGATGCGGATGCTCGTCCTCGAGGACGGGACCTTCCTCGGCACGGTGGGGGGCGGCTGCCTCGAAGCCGACGTCTACGAGGCGGCCAAGGAGGTCATCCGCGACGAGATGACCCGGACGTTGACCTTCCGTCTGACCGAGTTCGGCGCGCCGGACTCCGGCCTCTTGTGCGGTGGCGAGGTCACGGTGTTCGTCGAGCCGATCACCACGCCGGCGCTCTGGATCTTCGGCGGCGGGCACGTGAGCAAGGCCCTGTGTCAGGTCGCCGCGCTCGCCGGGTTCCGCGTGACGGTGTGCGACGACCGCGCGACCTTCGCGTCGCCGGAGCGTTTTCCATGGGCGAGCGCGACCGTGGCGGCGCCATTCGCCGAGACGGTCGCCGCCATGCCGCTGCGCGCGAACACCTACGTCGTCATCGTGACCCGCGGGCACAAGGAGGACGGGCAGGTGCTCGCCGCGCTCGCGGCGCGGGCGGCGCGCGGCGAACGCGCCAAGTTCGTCGGCATGATCGGCAGCAAGACCAAGCGCGCCGTGCTGTTCCGCCACCTGCGCGCCGCCGGTGTCGACGAGGGGTTCCTCACCGGCGTGCGCAGCCCGGTCGGGCTGTCGATCGGCGCGCGGGCGCACGAGGAGATCGCGGTCGCCGTGGTCGCCGAGCTGATCCAGGTGCGACGCACCGGCAAGGACGCGGCCGACGCGTGGCGCAACCGCCGCCGCGAGCCCGAGGTCGTCGACGCGCCGCCGCCCTCCTGACCGCGGCCCGCGCGCGGCGGGTTGGCCGCGCCGCCGCTGGCCGACGAGGAGCCGCTTCCCACGGCAGCACGTGAGCGCGCCTGCGGCCGTGCCGCGCGGTGAACCGGGGCGCGCCGCCGCTCGTTGCGGACCGGCGGGATCCCTGGCATCATCCCTCCCCCTCCCGGCGCCCCCCGCACTCCGCAGCCTTCCGTATGCGTTCTTCCGCCGCGCTGTTCTTCTTCGCCGCCTGCGCCCCGCTCGCCGCCCAGGACGTCATCACCTGGGTGGATGGCACGACGACCGAGCGCTGCCGCGTGACCGACTTCACCACGCTCGAGGTGAAGTGGACCGCCGGTAGCGGCAGCGACCGGAAGTCCTCCGACCAGGTCGCCGACCTCCGCGTCGAGAAGGTGCGCGACGTCTACCGGCGGGGGTTCGCCTCCAAGGAGCAGATGGGCTCCGACACCGCCGAGAACTTCATCGGCATCGCGCGCCAGGAGATGGCCAAGTCGCCGTTCATCGCGCAGTTCGGGCTGTGGGAGGCGGCCAAGTTCCTCATCGAGGCGGGGCACGAGGCCGAGGGCTTCCCGATCCTCGACGAGCTGATCGAGAAGCTGCCCGACTCGGGCTTCGTGCCGCGTGCGTACGCGATGAAGCTCGACTACTACCTGGCGACCGGGAAGGCGAAGAGCGCCGAGACCGTCGCCAAGGCCTACCACGATGCCGCCACGACCAAGGGCTACCCAGACGGCTACGTACACGAGGCGAGCTACTACGTGCTGCTGGCCAAGGCGGCCGGCGGCGGGTTCAGGCCGAACGAACTGCGGCGCGAGCTGGAGGTGCTGGCCTCGAGGACGGAGAACTCCCACCCGCTGGTCGCCAACCGCTGCCGCCTGCAGATCGCCCACATCCTGCGGCAGGAAGGCAAGCCCGACGAGGCACTCGCCCTCTACAACCGGATCTGCGAGTCCAAGGCGGTCGATCAGTCGACGCTCGCCGGCGCCATGCTCGGCATCGGCCACGTGCACCTCGCGCGCGGCAACGAGGTCGACAAGGAGCCGTACCGCGAGGCGATGCTCGCGTTCCTGCACGTCTGCATCGACACGCCGAACGCGTCGCCGGACATCGTCGCCGAGGCCCTGTTCCACGGCGCCGAGGCGGCGCTCAAGTGGGGCGGCACCGACCACCGTCTGATCCACGGCCGCCTGCGTCACATGTTGCGCAGCGACGCTCGCTACGACGACACCGAGTGGGCGAAGAGGCTGTGAGCGCGCGTTGACCGACGCCGGCAGGCTCGCCAGCGACCTCGCCTTCTGGGGGTTCTGGGCGACCTTCGGCAGCGCGCTGCGCCTCGGTCTCCGCATGCGGGTCGAGGGGCCCGGCTTGCCCCGGGGCCCGTGCGTGATCGTCGCGAACCACGCGTCGTACCTCGACCCCGTCCTGCTCGGTGCCGTGTGCCGGCGGCGGATCGTGTTCCTGATGAGCGCCACGATCTACCGCACGCCGCCGCTGTGCTGGTTCTACCGGTGGAACCGCGCCATCCCGGTGGAGCCGCACGGCAACAACCGGGCGGCTCTGCGCCGTGCGCGCGAGGAGTTGGCGAGCGGCGGTGTGCTCGGCGTGTTCCCCGAAGGCGGGATCAGCCGCGACGGTGAGCTGCTGCTCGGCAACCCGGGCGCGGTCGCGCTCGCACTCGGCGCCGAGGCGCCGATCGTGCCGGTCGGCATTCTGGGCTCGGCCGACGTGCTGCCGCCGCACCGCAGGCTGCCGCGCCCGCGCCAAGTGTGCGTCCGCTTCGGCGCGCCGATGGAGTGGCGCGCGCTGCTCGGTGACGGCGACCCCGGGGGACGCAAGCAGCGCCTGCAGCTCGCCACGCGCGCGGTGATGGACGCGATCGCCGCGCTCGCCGGGCAGCGCAGCCGCGAGAGCGTGCTGGCCGAGCGCGGCATGCGTTGACGGGCTAGCGCACGCGGGCGGGTGCCCGCGTGCGCGGTCGTTCGCGCTGCCGGCGCCTCGTGCGCGCCTCGGGTGCGCCGCCGGCGCACGGCGCACCACGACTTTTCTCGCCTGCCGCGCAGAAAGTGCGCGCCGCGATTTCCCTGAGGGTGCGGACGCAGGCGCGTCCCGGAGGGCAAGCGTGGTGCAAGCAATCGAGATCGGTCGGCAGCCGCTCGACGCGGCAGAGAGGGAGGCGGTCGCATCGCGGATCCGCGGCATCGCCGCGCGCTTTCTTTCGCGCTGGAACGATCCGTTGACGGTCAGTCTGCTCGACGACCTCGCGCAGCTCGCGACGCTCGACACGCTCGCTGCGTACGGCCGCCTGTGCGACGAGCGCTGCCTGCCGGGCTTCGTCCGGACCATCGCGCGCCGCGTGCGCTTCCGTGTCTTGCGCCGCGAGCGCGAGCGCCGCGACGCGGGCCGCGACTTCCCGCTCGAGCCGGCGTGCAGTCCGGCCGAGCCGCCGCGCGTGCGCGTGTGCGCGCGCTGGATCGAGTCCGAGGCCCTGCTGCCGTGGCTCGCCGACGCGCTCGAACGCCTGCCGCCGCTCAACTCGCAGCTCCTGCGTGAGTACTACGGCGGGTCGAGCTGCCGCGACCTCGCCCGGCGTCACCGCCTGACCCCTGACACCGTCAAGGTGCGCCTGCACCGCAGCCGCGAACGCGTGCGCGCGAGCCTCGAGCGCCGCGTCCGCCGGTCGCTGCTGTAACCGTCTTCGACGCGCCGGGACGGTCCCGGCGCGCCTGCCGTGATCGATCGACTGGAGGAGTCATGATCTTCGTCCGCTCGCTGCGCGCGGCCGCGTTCGCCGCCGCGCTGTTCCCGCTCGCCGCGCAGACCCCGTCGGTTCCGGTGAGCCCGCAGAAGCAGGCGCTCGCCGAGGCGCGCGCGCTGGCCGGCCAGGCCAAGGGCAAGAGCGGCCCGGAGCGCGCCGCCGCGCTCGAGGCCGCGGCCCGCAAGTACCTGGAGATCGCCGAGCAGTTCGCCGCCGACCCGGGGCTGGTCGCCGAGGCGTCGTTCGAGGCAGCGGAGCTGTGGCGCCGGCGCGGCGCGCTGCCGGAGGCCGAGCGCGCCTACCGCACGGCGCTCGAGCGCGACCCCGGGCGCTACGAGGCGCGCGCCAGCTTCGAGCTGGCGCACCTGCTGCGCCGCGGCCGCCAGTTCGAGGCGGCAGTCGAGCTGTACCGCAAGGTGACCACGCTCCAGCCCGGGACCGCGCGCGGGCAGAGCGCGATGCTGTGGATCGGGCGTACCTGGCAGGCGGCCGGCAAGCTCGACGAGGCGATCGCGTCGTTCGCCGCCGCGTTCGGCACCGCGGCGAGCCCGACCGCGGTGATCGAAGCGGGCAACTGGCTCGCCAAGGCGCAGCTGCGCAAGGGCGACCTGGTCGCCGCGAAGCAGACGATCAGCGAGGTCGAGAAGCGCACCGCGGCGGACGTCGCGGGCGACTCGCCCGCCAGCAAGCGCCTGCAGACCGCGCTCGCGAACATGTCGGCCCGGCGCGCCCTGCAGCGCGCCGCCGATCTGGGCAGCAAGGCGGCGCACGATGCGCTGGACGTGGAGGAGTCGGCCGAGGAGGAAGGCGAGGAGGCCGAGGAGGAGGGCAACGGCGGCAAGCCGCCGGCGAAGAAGGACGGCCGCTGAGCGCTGCGCGGCCGGCGTTCAGCGCGTGCCGATGCCGTAGTAGACGAACCCCTGCGCGCGCAGGCGCGCGGGGTTGAAGATGTTGCGGCCGTCGAACAGCACCGGTGTGCGCAGCCGCGCGCGGATCTCCTCGGGATCGGCGTGCCGGAACTCGTTCCACTCGGTCACCAGCACGAGGGCGTCGGCGCCTTCCAGCGCGTCCAGTGCCGTGGTGGAGTAGGAGATCTTGTCGCCCAGCCGGCGCCTGGCCTCCTGCATCGCCTCCGGGTCGAACGCGATCACCGACGCGCCGGCGGCCAGCAGGGAGTCGATCAGCACGAGGCTGGGTGCCTCGCGCATGTCGTCGGTGCGCGGCTTGAACGCGAGGCCCCACAAGGCGATGCGCTTGCCGCGCAGGTCGCCGCCGAAGTGCGTGTGCACCTTCTGGAACAGCACGTGCTTCTGCGCCTCGTTGACCGCTTCGACGGCGTTGACGATGCGCGGCTCGTAGCCGTGTGCCTGCGCGGTCTTCACCAGCGCGCGCACGTCCTTGGGGAAGCACGAGCCGCCGTAGCCGGCGCCGGGGAACAGGAACGCCGAGCCGATGCGCTCGTCGGTCGCGATCCCCTTGCGTACCTCGTTGATGTCGGCGCCGACCGCCTCACAGATCCGCGCCATCTCGTTCATGAAGCTGATCCGCGTCGCGAGCATCGCATTCGCCGCGTACTTGGTCATCTCCGCCGAGCGCGGATCCATGACCAGGATCGGCTTGCCGGTGCGCACGAACGGCGCGTACAGCTCGGTCATCACGTCGGTGGCGCGCTGCGTCGACGAGCCGATGACCACCCGGTCCGGCTTCATGAAGTCGGCGATCGCCGCGCCCTCCTTCAAGAACTCCGGGTTGCTGACGACGTCGAACTCGTGCCTGGTGTGTGCCGCGATCTCCTCGCGTACGCGGTCGTTGGTGCCCACCGGCACCGTGCTCTTGACGACGATCACCTTGTAGCCGTCCATCGCCTGCCCGATCGTGCGGGCGACGCCGAGCACGTGGCGCAGGTCGGCACTGCCGTCCTCGTCCGGCGGCGTGCCGACCGCGATGAACACGACCTTGGCGTCCCGGATCGACTGGGCGACCTCGGTGCTGAACGACAGGCGGCCCTCGGCGACGTTGCGCTGGATCAGTTCCTCGAGCCCGGGCTCGTAGATCGGGACCTCACCGGCGCGCAGGCGCGCGATCTTGCCCGCGTCGATGTCGACGCAGACGACGCGGTTGCCGGTCTCGGACATGCAGGTTCCGACGACCAGGCCGACGTAGCCGGTGCCGATGACGGCGATCTTCATGGTGGGAGGGCGGGACGGTAGCGGAGGCGGCATGATCCGCCAACAGCACCCGAGAGTTCGAATGGCCGGCCCCGCGCGGCAGGGTCACCGTCAGGGCGCTGGCAACGTCCCTGGCAGCGGCGCTACCCTTGCGGCCGCATGAACCGCTTCCTGGCTGCCGCCTGCGTCGCTTTCCTCGCCGCCTGCACGCTGCCGGAGGCGGTCGAGAACCTCGAACGCGAGAACCCGCCGCCCGAACTGGGTCGCCCCGCTTTCGTGCGGCTCGCGGCGCGCACCGGCGCGTGGACCGGCGGGATCGTCGGCGGAGCGGCATCCGTCGTGCTGCTGCCGATCACCTACCCGATCTCCCTCCTGGCCGAGTGTCCGCTCGGCTACAGCAAGAGCGAATTCCGCTGGGCCCCGACGAGCGTCGGCGCGGCCGCCGGCCACTGGCTGCTCGGCGGGCCGCTCGACGCGCTGCACTGGATCTTCTACCGGGCGTGGGTCGACCAGAGCTGTGCGCCGGCCGAGTACGACTTCGTGCCGATGCGCCCGCCGGTCGGTCCCGGCCCGGCGAGCGAGCAGGCGAAGTCCTGAGCGCGGCCGGCCGCGCCACCGGCGCGTCGCGCGCCGCGCGCGGTCTACTTCTCCTGCTCGTCCTTGCCCTCGAACAGCGCGCGGTAGCGCCCGTAGCCCTGCGCCTCCAGCTCGCTCACCGGGATGAAGCGCAGGCTCGCGCTGTTGATGCAGTAGCGCAGCCCGGTCGGCGCCGGACCGTCCTCGAACACGTGGCCGAGGTGGCTGTCGCCGTGCTTGCTACGCACCTCGGTGCGCGGCACGTCCAGCTTGTAGTCCGGGCGTTCGACGATGTGGCCCGGCTCCAGCGGACGCGTGAAGCTCGGCCAGCCGCAGCCGCTGTCGTACTTGTCGAGCGAGGAGAACAGCGGCTCGCCGGTGACCACGTCGACGTAGATCCCGGGCTCCTTGTGGTTCCAGAACTCGTTGCGGAACGGCGGCTCGGTCGCCTCGTGCTGGGTGACCGAGTACTGCATCGGGGTCAGGCGTGCCCTCAGCTCGGTATCGCTCGGCTTGCGGTACGGGGTCTTGGCGTCGTCGCTCATGGTGTCGCGATCCTCGGCAGCTTGCTGCGGCGCCGGGCGAATCGCCGGCTTGTCCTTCCACGCGCGTTCGATGAAGGAGGCGCGGCCCGAGCCGCGCTTGTAGCGCGCGTAGTGGTCCGCGTGGGTGCGGTGGTAATCCTGGTGGTACTCCTCCGCCGGATAGAACGGCCCGGCGTCGAGGATTGCGGTGACGATCGGGCGATCGAAGGCCCCGCTCGCGGTGAGTTGCTGCTTGGAGGCTTCCGCGATGCGCCGCTGGCGTTCGTCGTGCACGAAGATCGCGGTGCGGTACTGCGTGCCCCGGTCCGCGAACTGTCCGCCGTCGTCGGTCGGGTCGATCTGCCGCCAGAAGACGTCGAGGATGGCGGCGTAGTCGATCTTGCTCGGATCGAAGCGCACCTGGACGGCCTCGTAGTGCCCGGTCTGGCCCGAGGAGACCTCCTCGTAGGACGCGCTGTGCGCCGGTCCGCCGGTGTAGCCCGACACCGCGGAGATCACGCCGGGCAGGTCGTCGAACGCCGCTTCGATGCACCAGAAGCAGCCACCGGCCAGCGTGGCCACCTCCACGGTCGCGGGCGCCGGTTCGCTCGTCGGCCGATCCCGTGCCGTCGTGCCCGCGTCGGTCGAACCCGGTTCGGCGGTGCACGCCGGCAAGAGGATTGAGGCCGCGAGCGTCGCCAGGATGTGCAGTCGGCGGGTCATGGTCATCGGATACGTGGATGCGAGACGGCGGCCGTCCTTTCAACGGCGCGCGGGGAGGGCGCGAGGGGCCGGCGGCGTGACCCGCGCGTTCGGCGGGCGCGCCGCGGGCTCATCGTCCCGATCGTGCCGTGCCGCCACGCGGCCGGCGAGCCCCTTCGGGCGCCGGCCACGCCCGGCGCCTAGGCGAGCTGCGCCGCGAGCGCGCCGAGCCTCTCGGCCCAGAACGCGCGTGCCTCCTCGGCCGCCTCCCGGGTCGCGAGCTTGTGGTGCGTCACCGTGATCTGGCTCTTGTTCGGGCCCTTCGCCCAGAAGTTGAACTCGACCAGCGTGCCGTCCGGCCACGCGAAGCGCATGGATTTGTTCGCAGTCGCCTTGCGCGCGGTCGGCTGCACGCTGCCGAGCCAGCGCCGCCGCGCGGCGGGCGCGCACGCGGCATAGAGCGCGGCGACCGGCACCGGCACGGTCTTCGCCTTGTTCACCTCCCAGGCCCCCTGCCGGCGCTGGCCGCGCTCGCGCAGCCCGCGGATCCGCTCGTAGCCGACGGTCACCGCCTGCGACCACCAGCCCGAGAGCTCGAACCGCTCGCGCACGAGGCGCGCGATGTCGGTGTGCGACATCGCGGACGCACCCAGTGCGTCGAGTTCGGCGAGCCATTCGGCCCAGCCGCGCCCGGTCTTCGCGCGCACCGCCTCGTCGCGCATGCCTGCGATCGCGGCGTGGTCCGCCGCCGGTGCGCTCCGCGTGGCTGCCGCGCTCCTGGCGGCCGTCGCCGGCGTCTTCTTCTTCGCCAGCACGCGCGCGCGGGCGGTGGTGTACGACTCGCCGGTCTTCTGCATGCGTGCACGCACCCGGCGCTTCAGATCCTTGTTCTTGGGCATCGCTGTCGCTCGTCTCGGTCGCACGCAGCGAGCCCCCCAGCGGCGCCGCCGCGCGCGGCGGACGAAGGAACGATGCACGATCCGGGGGTATGCCCCCCTTTGCCTCGCGAGGACCCACGCTGGGGGAGGGTCGAGAGGTTGGGCGCGGATCGAGCCGCCGGGGAGGCACGGTAGCGCGCAGCGGGGGCCGGTCAAGGCGATCGGATCCAGGTGCGGCCGCGGTGGGCTCGCCGACCGCCAACGAGAGGAAGCGGGGTTCCGGTCGACGGCCCACGGGGCGCGGAGCGGCCAGGAGTTCGGTCAGCGGCCGATGCGCGAGAGGCTCGGGTTCGACAGGAACGGGAATGCGTTGTGGAGCGTGACCACCTGGCCGACGAGTTGCTGGTCCACCAACTCGGGAAGCGGCGGGATCGCCAGGGACGTCTGGCCGACGCCCTGGAACAAGACGGGTGGCGGCGGATCGGTGCGCACGTGGATCGCACCGAAGAGCGTTGCGCCGACGGAAGAGAAACCGAACGTCGATCCCATCAGTACCGCGATGGGCTGGAGGCGCGAAGGCGAGACCGTGATCGTCATGGGCTGACCGACCCGCGCCGTACCGAAGCTCAAGGGAGCGTCGAGGTAGCCGATGTGGGTGATCGCGCCTCTCGGTGTGCCCACGCCGCCGGCACCGTCACGCCCGGCTTCGTGGCGGAGGTCGTACGCCACGAGGAGTTCGCCGAGGACCGAGGGGACCGCCCGCCCAGGGATCGGCGGTCGAGGCCACAAGTCGCCCTCCGGTACGGAACCGCCGTTGCCGTCGCTGAGGAACGTCCGGACCGCAACGCAGGAAGCGTTCGGCGCGAAGATCGCGGTGCCGCCGCGGCCGCCTTCCGGACAGAGGTATCCGAAGCAATG
>DATGPD010000498.1:0-7073 GCA_035305285.1 Planctomycetota bacterium | reverse complement strand
CGCTGCCGCGCCGCCGGGCGACGCGGTGGAGGCCGATGGCCGGGCCGAGCCCGGGATCGCCGTGCAGGTCGTCGGCCAGGACGGGCGACCGGTCGAGGATGCTGGTGTCGCGCTGGAATGCGCATTGCCCGGCAGCGAGAGCCGGGACTCGGTGCGTGCGCGCACCGACGCGCGCGGTTGCGCCACCCTGCGCCCGCCCGAGCAGGTGCTCCGGATGGCCGCCCGGTTCGACGCGCAGCTCGAGTTCGCGGTGGTCGCCGACGTGCCGCTTCTCGATGCACCGCGCGTGGACCTGGGACGCACGCCGCGCAGCGCGGAGCCGGTGGTCCTGCGTCTGCCGCCGTTCGGCAGCGTGGAGGTCGCCGTGCACGACGCGGACGGTGCGCCGACGGACGCGGCGATCGCCGTCGCCCTGTTCTGGCGGACGCCGGGGAGCGAGGAGCCGTGGGATCGCATCGGCACGCCGCGGGCGCACGCGCGCGGCGGGCGCGCGCGCCTGCCGATCGTTCCGCTCGGCAAGGAGCTGCTCCTCCGGAGCAGCGGCAGCCCGGGCCGGCAGGCGGGACCGGACGTCGTCGTGCCGGGACCGAGGCGCGACGGCGAGGTCGTGCGTGCCGCGGTGCGGCTCGGTGCGCCGCGCACGTTCCTCGTCGGTCGCGTGGTGGACGAACGCGGCGAGCCGGTGACGCGCCCGGTGGCGATGGCCGTGGCGTTCCTGCCCGCGGACGCGCCGGCGGACTTCGTCCCCGAACGCGGCACCCTGACGTGGCGCCGGCAGGAGATCGACGCCGAGGGGCGCTTCCGCATGGCGGTGACCGGGTCGGCTGCAGGACCCGATCGTCGCCCCGTGCTGCTCGCCGACCACGCGGTCGAGGGCAGCGAGGTCGTGCTCGCCGCGCGCGCTCCGCTTCCGCACGCGTTGCCGCCGGGTCAGGACGTCGACATCGGGACCCTCGTGCTTCGGCCGAAGGCGGAGGAACGTCCGCTGTGTTCCGGGCGGGTCGTCGACGGCGCCGGCAAGCCGGTCGACGGCGCGCGCGTGTCGGCAGGGTTCTGGGACCGCGACGGGGGCCGCTGGGTCGCGCTCCACCGCCAGCCGGTCCGCACCGACCGCGATGGCCGGTTCACGGTGCGCACGACGATAGCCCCGCCCGAGGAGTTCTGGGTATCGGCGACCGTGCGGGACCTCGTTCCCGCCCGGCTCGCGACGCACCCGGGCGCCGGCGACCTGCTGCTCGTCCTCGCGCGAGGCGGCAGCCTGCGAGCGCGGATCGCCGCGCCGGCGGGGTTCCCGCTGCATTTGTTGGTCGGTCGGATCGTCGACCCGCAGGGGCGCACGCGCGAGCCCGACCAGTTCGCAGGCAGGTTCGGCGCCGACCAGCTCGTTCCCGGCACGTACGAAGTCGTCGTGTGCGTCGCCGATTCCCGGTGGGAAGTCACGCGCGTGCGCGGTGTGGAAGTCCGCGCGGGCGAGCGCGCCAGCGACGCGCGCCTTGGCGCGATCGACGTCGGCGGTGCATGCCGGGTGCTGACGCTGCGCCTGGTCGACGATGCCCGGCAGCCGGTGGCGGATCAGCGCGTCCGGATCGGCGACGCGAGCGGCGACGTGTCGGTCCCGGTGCAGCGCGGCAAGGTCCTCGCGGTGGTGCCGGCGACGCCGTCATCGTTCACCGTCCTGCTCGCCGACGGACGGCGGGGGACGGCGCTCGCGCAGGACGGCGATCAGGTCGTGGTCGTCCGCTGAGGTCGACCGGCCGCGCAGCCTTGCCGCCGACGACGAAGCCGATCCAGGCAGCCCGCGGCCCCGGACCCCGTCATTCCTCCACCCACAACGCGCGCACGTGCCGCGGCAGCGCCTGCTTCACGTCTTCCACCTCGCCGGGCGACACCATCGCCTCGATCGCCTGGAACGCGGCCCGCGCCATCGCTTCCGGAGGATGCGGCAGCCCGGGCAGCCCGCGCACGATGTCGGCGAGGAACTCTTCACGGCTCCGATCCCGGCGCTGCGCCGCTGCGGGTCGCCACCCCTCATAGAACACGCCGCGCAGCAGCACCGGAAGTTGTGCCGCGAGGTGCGCCGCTTCGGTGACCGGCAGGCGGTCGCGGAGCGCGTGCAGGGTCCGGCGCAGCGCGCTGAACGCGTGCTCGCGGTCTTCGCACCCCAGCACGCGTTGCGCGTGGAGCAGCCACGGGTGCACGTGCGCGACGGCGCGATCGAGCGCGCGCACGCGCGTGCGCACGCGCACCGGGCCCGGCAGCATCGCCTCCGGCTCGCCGGCCTCCGGCGGTTGCAGTTCGTGGCGATCCAGCCGCTCCTGCACCTGCGCGCAGTTCGTCGCCCAGGGCACGGCGATCAGGCGCTCCTCCGGGATCCACGGGCACGTCGGGCACAGGTGCTGCGGCGCGACCGCGCAGTGCTGGCACAGCCCGTACGGGCCGTCGCCGCGGCCGGCGATCCGTTCCAGGGCTTCTTCGATCTGCCACAGTGCGTCGGCGTCGTGCTGCAGGACCTGCAGGTTCACGGATTGGGCGTATTCGTCCGACCCGCGCTCGCTCGGGTGGTCGGCGCGTTGCTCGTCGACCGGGAGCGTGTCCTCGACAAGGGACTCGAACTCGCGTCCGATCCGGGCGCGCGCCCACAGCAGTCGGTTCTCCAGGTCGGCGAGAAGGGACTCCGAGTACGGCGACCGGGTCCGCTGGCTGGCGTTCGGCACCATGCCTTGCCAACGCCCGCGCCGCGCGGCGTTTTCCGCCCTCGGGTCCGGCGCCGGATGCCGGCGCGGTGCCGTGTCGTGCGCTACCGGCTCCGCACGCTCGCGACGCCGATGTCGTCGCTCGACCGCGCCGCGTCACCGCGAGCGCGTCTCCCCGGGCATCCGCGGGCGAGGCGCCGGGGCCGATCGGTGCTTCGGGCTGCGGCTCCCGATGGGGTCCTGCTCCTTCAGCTCGCGCGCGCCGTGCGCTGCAGCGCGACCATCGCGAACCCGAGGCACGCCAACCCCAGCACGACGTCGACCGTCGTGGCTGCGCCGGGCACGTGCCGGCCCTGGCCGCTCGCCAGGGCGTAGCCGGCGATGAGCACGCCCGCCAGGCCTTCGCCGGCGACGAAGCCCGAAGCGCACAGGACGCCGCGCTCGGCCGCCGCGCGGCCGCGCCGGTCGGCGGCGGCACGCAACACGCCGCCGACGAAGATCGCCGCGATCGTGCCCATCGGCAGGTAGATGCCGAGCGCGAACGGCAACCCCGGCAGGCCGGCGAGGATGCCGGCGGCGCTGAGGCCGGCGCCCGAGAGCACGAGCGGCCACGGCACCGCGGCGCCGAGCACCGCCTCGACCACGGTCTTCATCAGCGTCGCCTGGGGCGCGGGCATCGCGCCTTCGCCGGTGAAGCCGTGCGTCTTGCCGATCGCCCACACGACGCCGCCGACCGCCCAGCACGCGACCGCGGCGGCGAGCAGCTGCCCACGCTGCTGCAGCGCCGGCGTGCCACCCACCAGCCAGCCGGTCTTCAGGTCCTGCGAGATATCCCCGGCTTTCGATGCGGCGACGCACACGATCGTGCCGATGGTCAGCACGGTCGCCTTGGTCGTGTCGCCCGCGATGCCCAGCGCGAGGAAGACGAGCGACGTCCCGAGCAGGGTGATCAGCGCCATCGCCGACGTGGGGTTCGACGACACGCCGATCACGCCGACCAGCCGGGAGCTGACCGGCACGAACAGGAAACCGAACACCGCGGCGCCGAGCCCGGCGAGCAGGCGGCTGCGGAGGTCGAGGTCACCGGCGAACACGCCGGGCACGAACGCGGCCACCGCGACGATCGCGGTGATCCCCAGGACGATGACTTTCGGCGACAGGTCGCGGTCGGTGCGTTCGCCGGTCGTGCCGCCCCGCGCGCGGAGGCCGCGCAGCACGGCGCGCAGCGAGGCGAGCATGGTGGGCGCGGTCTTGAGCACCGTCCAGATGCCCGCGGCGGCGACTGCGCCCGCGCCGAGGTAGATGATGAAGCGGCTGCGCACGACGGAGCGCGCGAGGTCGGGAGCCGCTTCGCCCGTCCCGGCCGCGACGCCCTGCCCGTAGACCGTCGTGATCAACGGATAGAGCACGACCGCGGCGATCAGCGCCCCGGCGAGCATCACCGCGGCGGCGCGGAAGCCGACGACGTAGCCGACGCCGACCAGTGCGGGCGACACCGCGATCGCGAGCGCGCCGTTCGGCAGCTCGGGCAGGATCGCGGTCAACTCCTCCGGCACGAGGTGCAGCGCGGTGGTGAGCACCTTCACGAGCGCGCCGAGGGCGAGGCCGAGCACGATCGCCGAGCCGCCCGTGGTCGCCGCGCCGGTCGTGTCCGCGGCGCGGATCACCTCCGCGCACGCGCGGCCTTCGGGATAGGGCAGCTCCGCATCGGCCTGCACGATCAGCAGCCGGCGCAGCGGGATCATCGCGAGGATCCCGAGCAGGCTGCCGAGGAGGGCGAGTACGACGACCTGCAGGTAGGGCGGCACGAAGCCCCACATGAACAGTGCGGGGATGGTGAAGATCGTGCCCGACGCGAGCGACGACGACGCCGACCCGATCGTCTGCGCGAGGTTCGCTTCCAGCACCGGGCTCTGCCGGCGCGCGAAGCGGAACAGCATCAGCGACAGCACCGCGATCGGGATCGAGGTCGACACGGTCAGGCCGGCCTTCAGTCCGAGGTACGCGTTGGCCGCGCCGAACAGCACGCCGAACACGAGCCCGGCGACGACCGCGCGCAGGGTCCACTCGGGAAGGGGGCCGGACCTGGCCTCCGGCGGCACGACGGCACTCATCGGGCGCGGACCATACGCGGCGCGGCGGGAGATCTCGCGTGCGGGTTCCGCCCGTTGCGGTCAGCGCATCACGAGGCGTCGTCAGCGGAGGCACCTGTCGCCGACTCGGGGCGCTCCAGCTCGTCGAACAGCGACTCCGGGAGCACCTCTCGCAGGCGACGGCAGGCACGCTACGCGTGTCCCTCGATGCCGCGCAGCACGAGGATCTCTCGGCCCATGCCGCTGAGAACGGCAAGTGCCCGTGCGAGCGCTTCCTTGCGTTCCGCCGCCAGTGCCCGGGTGATGGCACCGGCCGTCTCCGCGGGCAGGGCCAGGGCGTCGTGCAGCTCCTGGCACGCCCTCCCCGCCACGTGCCTGCGGAGGAGGTTGAGGACTTCCGCCGCAGGATGCTCGCGAGGAACCGACAGGGCACCGGGGTGATGCGGCCGTCGCGAGGCTCGAGTTCCCGCAACCGCAGGCAGTCGACCGCCCAGACTTCCGGCACCAGGTCCTCGGGCGCGTAGAGTCGAGCCAGCGGGCCCGCAGGCGGTAGCGCGCCGGCTCCATGAGGAGCGGTGAGAAGCGCTCGACGAGCCACTCCAGGCTCGGGACGTCGCCGCGGACTGCTGCGCGGACCTTGAACGTGGTTTCGTCCGTCAGCCGCATCGTGCCCAGGATCGCGGTCCGTTGCAGTGGCAGCACTGCCGGTGGAGCCGACGGACCACGAGCGTTCGGGTGTGACGGTAGGAGTGCACGTGCACCCCACGGACCATGAGATCGTTCGCGGGCAGACACGCCGACGACGGAGTGGTTGCACGTCTCGGGATCCGCCCGTGGGAATGAGCCGTGCTGCGTTCCGTGCTCCGTGCCGACACGAGACTCGTATCGCTCGTGCAGCGCGTTCGCCGCGGAGTCCCACGGCCCCCGATTCGGGAGTGCCGCCGAAGGCGCAGTGGATGGTTCGCTCGTCGTCGAGCAGCGTTCCCGGCGAGCGTCTCCACGGCGCGGTTCGCGGTCGGCGCTTTCCGCGCGGCGCGCCTCCGGCGCGTCAGTGCGGATGCACCGTGTGCGTGAGCCGGTTGCTCAGCCGCGCGGCCTGCGGCGAGGCGCCGAACAGGAGCGCCTGGAAGTAGAGCACCCCGCCCGCGAGCGCCGGGTCGTTCGGCACGTTCAGGTCGATCTGCATGGGGCCGCTGGATCCGGGCAGGCGCTTCAAGGTCACGAGGCTCGCGGGATCGAGCCCCAGCAGGCCGAACGGCGGCACGGGGATGCGCACGGCGCCGGCCGAAGCCCATACCTCGGCTCCGTGCCGGGCGCCGTAGACGACGAGCGGGAAGTTCCGTCCCAGCCGGGCGAAGGCCGGCGCCCAGAGGTGCTGCAGCACGTTGACGTGCACCTTGCCGCGCCGCGCCCCGGTCGAGAGTGCCTCGTTGCAAGCCACGAAGTCGATGTCGGTGTCGCCATCGATGTCGGCGAGGATGACGGCGACCGTCGCGTCGAGGTCGAACGGGAATTCGTCGATCGTCGCCTTGCGGAACGTTCGGTCGCCCTGGTTCAGGAACAGGGTGTTCTCCGCGGGGTTGTCGTGGCCGGAGCCACGGGCGCCGACGTGCCCGATCAGCACGTCGTTGTCGCCGTCGCCGTCGACGTCGCCGACCGCGACGCTGGTCGCCATCGAGCTCTGCTGGAGCAGCACGGTGCCCGAGTCGAAGCCGCCGCGGCCGTCGTTGAAGTGCACGACGTCCCAGCCGCCGGCGCCGCTCGGCGCGCACCCGCGGCCGCGGCAGGCATTCCCGGCCGCGAGGTCGAGGTAGCCGTCGCCGTCGAGGTGCGCGAGCACGATGTGGCTCTCGCCGAGGTTGTACAAGATATGGAAGGGCTCGCTCACCAGCGCGGTGCCCGTGTTGCGATAGAGCACCCCGCCGGTCGTGACGACGTCGAGGTCGCCGTCGTTGTCGATGTCGCCGAGCGCCACGTCGGTCGCGTTGCTCGGCGTGCCGGTGAGTCGCTGCGAGGCGTCGACGAACGTCCCGTTCCCGGTGTTCAGCCAGAGCGCATCGGGCGGCACCGGAGGGGGCGGCATTCCACCACGCCAGGTCACCAGCATCAGGTCGAGGTCGTTGTCGCCGTCGATGTCGCCCAGCGCGCCCGCTTCGAGCGCGGCGGCGCCGAGGTTCAGCCACTGGCTGAACACCGGCCAAAGGTTGCCGTCGCCCGGGTTGCGCAGGACATGGAACGCGCCGGCGCGGTCGACCAGCACGACGTCGACGTCACCGTCGGCGTCGAG
>DATGPD010000497.1:0-5376 GCA_035305285.1 Planctomycetota bacterium | reverse complement strand
CGGCCTCGGCATCGCGATGTCGACGAACGCGATGGTCGCGCGCCGGGTGGGGGAAGGCGACCTCGCCGGCGCGGCGCGCGCCGGCGCGCAGGCCGTCGGCCTGGTCGCTGCGATCGGCGTGCTGCTGGGCGTGCCGTGTGCGCTGTCCGGTCCGACTCTCCTCCTCTGCATGGGCGCCGCGCCCGAGACCGCGGAGCTGGGCGGTGGCTACGCGTCGATCGTGCTCGGCTCGCAGGTGGTGGTGCTCCTGCTGTTCGTGCAGAACGCGATCTTCCGTGGCGCGGGCGATCCGATGCTCGCGATGAAGGCGTTGTGGATCGCCAACCTGTGCAACTGCGCGCTCGACCCTCTGCTGATCTTCGGCTGGGGGCCGATCCCGGCGATGGGGGTGACCGGTGCCGGACTGGCGACCTTGATCGGTCGGAGCATCGGGGTCCTCTACCAGGTGCACGCGCTGTTCCGCGGCCGCGGCCGGATCGACCTGCGCCGGGCGACCTGGTTCGATGCGCGCGCGATGCTGACGCTGCTCCGCCTGTCGGCGTTCGGCATCGGCCAGTTCCTCATCGCGACCGCGAGCTGGGCGGTGCTCACCCGGATCGCGGCGGCGTTCGGGGACGTCGCGGTCGCCGGCTACACGGTCGGGATCCGGATCCTGGTGTTCACCTACCTGCCGGCGTGGGGGTTGTCGAACGCGGTCGCGACCCTCGTGGGGCAGAACCTGGGCGCCGGCAACCCGGCCAGGGCGGAGCGCGCGACGTGGCTGGTGATGGGCTACAACGTCGCGTTCATGACGGCGGTCGGCGCGGTGATGCTCGCGCTGCCGGAGCCCATCGTGGGGTTGTTCACGGAGAAGGCGGCGGTCGCGTCGGTGGCGGCGGACTGCCTGCGCGTGTTCAGCTACGGATACCCGATGTACGCGGTCGGCATGGTGCTCGTGCAGGCGTTGAACGGCGCCGGGGACACGGCGACGCCGACCTGGATCAACGCAGTGGCGTACTGGGTGTTGGAGATCCCGATCGCACTGGGGCTGGCGTACTCGTGGGAGATGCGGGAGTCGGGCGTGTTCTGGTCGGTGGTGATCGCGGAGTCGGCGATGGCCGTGATCGCGCTCGTGGTGTTCCGGCGCGGGTCATGGAAGCGCAAGAAGGTGTAGCTGTCCGATGCCGGTCGGCCGGCTGCCGTGCCCGCGCGGACTAGCGCGAAGCGGGCGGCAGGGTGACCACGAACCTCGCTCCCGGGGCGTCCTCGTCCAGCACGAGGTCTCCTCCGAGGTCGCGGGCGAGACCGCGGGCGAGGGCGAGGCCCAGGCCGACGCCCGGGACCTCGTTGTCGCCGATCGGACGGCTGCCGCGGTCGAAGGCGGTGAAGATGCGCGTGCGGTAGCGCCGGGGGATGCCGGGGCCGTGGTCGGCCACGGTCAGCTCGACCGCCTTGCCGGCGGTGCGGGCGGTGAGCACGAAGGGGGGCTTGCCGTACTTGCACGCGTTGTCGACCAGGTTAAACAGGATCTGGCCGACGGCGTCGCAGTCGACTTCGACCCGGGCGTCCCCGTTGCGCAGGTCGACGGTCAGATCGGCCCCGGCTTCCGCGGCACGGCGCGCGAGCACCGGGCGTACGCGCGCGATCAATGCGGCGAGATCGACGGGCTCGACGCGCGCGGTGAAGCGGCCTTCCTCGATGCGTGCGTAGCCGAGCACGTTCTCGACCAGCCGCGCCAGCCGGTCGGACTCGGCGTGCAGCGTGGCGAGGTAGTGCCGGCGCCGCGCCTCGTCGGTGACCATGTCCTTGGCGAGCATCTCCGAGTACATGCGGAAGGTGGTCAGCGGCGTGCGCAGCTCGTGCGTCACCGCGGACGCGAAGCGCGCGCGCCGGTCGGCAAAGCGCAGGGTGGCGCGCAGGGTGAGGAGCGCCGCGAGGCTGCCGAGGACCAGTGCCCCCCAGGCGGCGGCCAGCAGGCTGCGCGCCGGCGACCACGCGGGCAAGGCGCAGGAGGGCGGCTGGGTGAGCAGGGCGGCGGGCACGACCGTGAGCATGCGCGACCGGTCCGCCGCGTCGGGATGGTCGACGCGGACCAGGCGCGCGCCTTCACGCACTTCCGGGTCGGTGATCGCGGCGAGCAGGCCGGCCGCCACCGTGGGCCAGTCGGCGAGCACGCCCTGGAACACGGCGCGATCGCCGAACTGGACGCGGCGCACGAACACGAGGCAGTCGCCGCCGGCCGGGTCGTCGAGCCACATCGGCACGAGCGGCGTGCCCACCGCCGCGCTTCCTTGCGGCGCGCTCTCGGCGACGTTCTGCGCGTTCCACACGTTGCGCGCCGGCCCGGTCACCTTGGCGCGCTGCTCGTAGTTGTCGAGGAAGCTGCCGGGCACGGCGATCTGCCGCTCCGGCAGGGCGGCGACGCCGGCGCTGCAGCCCACCGACAGGCGCTTCGGTGTGAGCAGGGCCGACATCCGCTGCAGGAGCGCGCGCTTGCCTTCGATCTGGGACGGTGGGGCCTGGCTCTGCGCGACGTCGAGCGCGGTACCGAGCGGAACCTGAGGCGAGGTCACCGTGCCGTCGTCATCGACCTGGAAGTGCAGCGGGAACAGGTCCGAGCGCCAGGTCAACAGCGGCGACGGGGTCATCACCGCGCCGGGCGACAGCTTGCCGTAGAGGTTGGTGTACGCATCGGGCAGGGAGCGGAACGCGACGTAGTCCGCCGGCGGGCGCTGTGCTTCTTCTGCGAGCAGCGGCAGCAGCCAGCCGTCCATCTGCCAGAGCGCGGTGCCGACCGCGGCCTCGTGGTCGGCGCGCGCCTGCGCCCGGGCTTCGCGGGCCTCGAGGCGCACGATCGACACCGTGATCCAGGCGAGGAGTGCCGCGGCAATGACCACGCACGCGGCGAACACCGTCCAGGTCGCGCGCCGGCGCCTCATGGCCCGCCTTCCGGATGCTGCAGCATGTAGCCGGTGCCGCGCACGGTGACGATCAGGCGAGGCGCCGCGGCGTCGTCACCGAGCTTCTCGCGCAACCGGAGCACGTGCATGTCGATCGTGCGCGTGTGCACGCCCGCCGGATCGAGGCCCCACACGTGTTGCAGCAGCTCGGCGCGCGGGATCGCGCGTCCGGGATTGGCGGCGAGGTAGCGCAGGATGTCGACCTCGCGTTCGGACAGCGCGACGACCGAACCGTCGGCGCGGGTCGCTTCGCGGCGCCGGAAGTCGATTCGGCAGCCGTTGAGCGCCAGGCGGTCGACGTCGAGGGGACGCTCCGCCGAGCGGCGCAGCACCGCCTCGACGCGGGCGAGCAGCTCGCCCGCGGAGAACGGCTTGACCACGTAGTCGTCCGCGCCGTGGCGCAGACCGAAGATCCGGTCGGGTTCGGCGCCGCGCGCGGTGACCAGGATCACCGGCAGGCGCGGCCGGCAGCGACGGATCTCGGCGAGCACGTCGAACCCCGAGCCGTCGGGCAGCACGACGTCGAGGATCACGAGGTCGAGGTCGGCCGCGATCGCCTGCTGCAGGCCTTCGTCGGCACGCGCGGCGGACGCCGTGCGGTAGCCGGCGAAGGCGAGCGCGTCGAGCAGCCCGGTGCGGATCGCCGGGTCGTCCTCGACGACGAGCACGGTGCGGTGGTGCTTCATCGGTGCGCGCGAGGCGCGGAGCTCGGGCGGCGACCCGCGGTGGTTCGCGGTCCGCACGGGCCCGGCGCCGGCCCCGACCACGGCAAGCCTACCTCGCGATCCCCGCGGTGCGCCCCGCGCGGCACCGCCGGACGGTCACGGTCGGCAGCCATCGTCGCCGGGCGCGGCGAGCGCCAGACCCTTCGCCGCGGCCTGCTCGCGCACCGCCTGGCGGACGGCGAAGTCGAAGCTCTTGCTCCGGTCGATCGCGCGCTTCTTCAGCTCCTCGGCGGCCGCGGCCTCGCGCCTGGCGCCCAGCTCGCGGATCCTGGCCTGCAGCGCGGCGCGCTTCGCCTGCATGGCGGCGACGTGCCGCTCGCGCTCGGCGAGCGTCATCGCGCGCATCGCCTCGGGCAGCTGCTCGACCGGCACCTCGGCCAGCTTGACCTTCTGCTCGCGGCAGGCGTCGACCAGGTCCCAGGTCGGGTTGCAGTAGTTGGCGGTCGCCTTGCACTGCGCGCGCAGCGCGGCGGCGGCGGGGTTCAGGCCGGCGACGTTGCCGTCCTGCGCCGCCTGGTTGGCGAGCCCCCGCGCGCCCTCCGCGCCGAACGGCAGGTAGGTCTCGTTGAGCTGCGCGCTCAGCGCCTGGAGCTGGGCGTCGAACGGCGTCTGCACCGTGACCGTGCCGCGGTCGTGGTCGATCGCGTGGAACCGGCCGTCGGCGAGCCTGGCGACCTCGCGCCACGACGGTGCGATGCCGTCGTTCGGGTCGCCGCAGTAGATCGCGTGCACCATGATCCCCTTCGCGATCGCGCGCCGGCAGGCATCCGCACACGGCACCTCGCGGTCCTGGTCCGCCGATTCGTTGCCCGCGACGACGACGAGGCGCAGCGCGTCCGCGTCGGTGCTCCAGTCCAGCTCGTCCAGCGCAGTCTGCAGCACCCGGCCGACCAGCTCGGTCCCGCCGTCGGTCGTCAGGGCGAACAGCTTCTGCGACACGAGGTCGAGGTCGGCGGTGAATCCGGTCTGGGTCGCGACCCAGCCGCGCGCGGCGTCGTGGCGGTCGTTGCCGAAGGTCAGCAGGGCGACGCGCAGGGCGGGCGCCGGCTTGGCGAGCGCGAGGTCGTTGACGATCGCCCAGATGCCCTGCCGCGCGGCGTCGATCAGGCCCTGCATGCTGCCGCTCGTGTCGAGGCAGATCGCGAGGTCGACCGCGCGGCGCCCGGCGGGCGGTTGGTTCGGGCTGGGCGCGGCGAGCGGCAGCGCGGCGAGCGCGAGTGCGGGCAGGAAGGGGCTGGTGCGGTGGATCATGTCGGTCTCCGTTCGGGAAAGGCTCTCGGTCTCGGTCTGGTTCACTCGACGATCGCGACGACTTCGCCGTCGATCACGGTGACGATCTCGCCCTCGAGGCTGAGCGTTCCGGCGCGTCCCTCGCGCGCCATGCGTTCGACCAGTGCTTCGTGGGCGGGTGAGCCGAACTGGATCGTGCGCGCCGGCTCCAGGTTCCCGGACACGATCAGCCGGCCGTCGATCCAGCGACTGCCGCGCCGGAAGAACGCGCGGTCGCAGACCTGCTGCACCGCCGTCGTGCCGCGCACGTCGAGCTTGTCGTCGAAGAACAGGTTGTTCGGGTTGAGCACCGCCTGCTCCTTGCCGAACTGCTTGAGGTTGAAGCTCTGGTTGAGCGCCGGCAGTCCGTGGCGCACGAGGACCGCGCGGCTGTTCAGCTCGGCCTGGCAGTCGGCGGCGAGGACGTTCCAGTTGCCGAGGTC
>DATGPD010000496.1:0-2482 GCA_035305285.1 Planctomycetota bacterium | reverse complement strand
CTCGCCTGCTTGATCTCGCGGTCACCGATCCGCAGCAGGACGTCGCCCTCCTGCACGCCGGCCTGCGCCGCGGGCCCGCCCTCGCTGACCAGCGTCACGCGCACGCCGCCTTCCTCGGCGTCCTCGCTCTGCACGCCGAGGAACGCACCTTCACGGTCGCGCCCGGTCGTGCGCTCGGTGCCGGTTGCCCAGCCGGCGCGCTCGGTGTCGACGATGAGGAACAGCGTGTCCGGGTTCTTCCGGTACACCGCGAGACCGCTGCGGCCCCACTTGCAGCTCGGCAGGCCGGCGGTGATCCGCGTGAACGTGGTGCCGCCGTCGGTGCTGCGCCACAGCCCGGCCTTCTCCCCGTAGTTGACTTCGGGATGGTTGTCGTCGAACGCGTTGCGCCGCCGCTCCCAGGTCGTCGCCCACACGATGTTCGGGTCGTTCGGGTGGATGCGCACGTCGATCGCGCCGGTGTTCTCGTCGAGGAACAGCACGTGTTCCCACGTTTCGCCGCCGTCGCGCGTGCGGAACACGCCGCGCTGCCGGTTGGGACCCCACAGCCGGCCGAGCGCCGCGACGAACACGACGTTCGGGTCGGTGGGGTGGATCGCGATGTGCCCGATCTGGAACGAGTCGGACAGGCCCATGTGCTTCCACGTCTGGCCGCCGTCGGTCGACTTGTAGACGCCGTCGCCCCAGGACACCGAGTTGCGCGGGTTGTCCTCACCGGTGCCGACCCACACGATGTCGGGATTGGCGGGCGCGACCGCGACGTCGCCGATGGAGCACGACGCCTCGGTCTGGAACAGCGCCTTCCACGTGGTGCCGCGGTTGGTCGTCTTCCACACGCCCGAGGCCGCGGTCCCGACGTACCAGACGTGGCCCGCGGCCTCGAAGTCGGTCACCCGGCCCGACATGTTCACCGGGCCGAGGTGGCGCCAGGTGAGCGGCTCGACCTGGTCGGCGCGGAACGTCCGGGGCTTCGCGGCCGGGGTCGACGCCGGCGCGGCGGGCGCGGGCGGCTCCTGCGGGGCAGCGGACAGGAACGGAGAGACGAACGTCAGCAGCCAAACCGAGCGCAGCATGTGAGGCGAGGAGAGGACGGGCCGGCGAGCGCGGTGCAGCATACGGGCCGGGTGCGGCCGTTGCTGGCGCGCGGGTGCCGCGCGCGCATCGGGTAACGCCGGCGGCGGGCGCGGCACCACCGCCGATTGCGACGCCGGCCGGGAGGCCGGTCACACCGTGGTTCCGCGATGGCGCGGCGGGAAGGCGTCCGTCCGCCGGCCGGTCGTGCTGGCACCCGTGGGACGATGCCCGACAATCCGGCGGCCGATGCCCGCCGTCGTCTTCGCCGTGCCGTTCGCGATGGAGAACACGATGCGGTTCGTGCGCGCGGTCGCGGCGCTCGACGGCGTCCGGCTCGGCGTCGTGTCGCAGGACCCGGTCGAGGAGCTGCCGCCCGACGTGCGCGCGCGCCTGCACGGGTTCGCGCGGGTCGGCGACGCGCTCGATCCCGTTCAGCTCACGGACGCGACGGTGCACATCGGCCGGCACTGGGGGCATCGGGTCGACCGTCTGTTCGGCATCCTGGAGCAGGCCCAGGTTCCGCTCGCGCAGGCGCGCGAGCGCCTCGGCCTGCCCGGCACCTCGGTCGAGGCGGCGCGCAACTTCCGCGAGAAGGCGCGCATGAAGGACGTGCTGCGCCGGCACGGCCTGCCGTGTGCGCGCCACTGTCTCGCGACCAGCGCCGACGAAGCGCTCGCGTTCGCGCGCGCGCTCGGCGGGCCCGTGGTGGTCAAGCCACCGGCGGGCGCGGGCGCGAAGGGCACGTTCCGCATCGACGCGCTCACCGATCTGCAGCGCTGGCTGCGCGGCGCGCCGCCCACCCCGGCGGCACCCGTGCTCGTCGAGGAGTTCGTCGTCGGCCGCGAGTTCTCGTTCGAGACCGCGACGCTCGGCGGCCGGCACGTCTTCCACTCGGTGTCGTGCTACTTCCCGACGCCGCTCGAGGTCCTGCGCGAGCCGTGGATCCAGTGGTGCGTGCTCCTGCCGCGCGACGTGTCGGGACCCGAGTTCGCCGCGATCCGCGAGGCCGGGCCGCGCGCGCTCAGCGCGCTGGGCTTCGACCAGGGCATCAGCCACATGGAGTGGTTCCAGCGCCCCGACGGGTCGATCGCGATCTCCGAGGTCGCCGCCCGACCGCCCGGCGCGCAGTTCATGACCCTGCTCGGCTGCGCGCACGACGTCGACTTCCATCGCGCGTGGGCGGAGCTGATGGTCTTCGACCGGTTCGACCCGCCGCCGCGGCGCTTCGCGGCGGGCGCGGCGTACCTGCGCGGGCAGGGCACCGGTCGGGTTGCGGCGATCACCGGCCTCGACCGCGTGCAGCGCGAGCTGGGCGACCTCGTGGTCGCCGCCAAGCTGCCGCACCCCGGCCAGGCGCCGTCGGGGAGCTACGAAGGCGAGGGCTTCGTGATCCTGCGCCATCCCAACA
>DATGPD010000495.1:0-4241 GCA_035305285.1 Planctomycetota bacterium | reverse complement strand
TCGTTCAACGCCTACGTCGAGGTCCTGCGGCGCAACGACGAAGAGCTCGGCAAGCTGTGGGACACGATCCGCGCCGACGACGAGCTGCGCGAGACGACGACGGTCATCGTGCTGCCCGAGTTCGGCCGCGACGCGAACCTCAACGAGCGCAACGGGCTCGACCACGGCGACGGGTCCGACGACATGCTCTCCGTGTTCCTGATCGCGGCGGGCCCCGACCAGCCGCGCGACAAGGTCGTGAATCGCGAGATCCGAACGATCGACGCCTGTCCCACCGTGCTGCGCCTGCTCGGCGTCAAGCCGCCGCCGTCCGCCCGGGGGCGCGTGATCCGCGAGCTCCATGCCTGAGCCGCGCGGCCGTGCGGCGGGGCTGCTCCTCGCGCTCGTCGCGCCAATCGCCGTCGGGCTGCCGCCGTCGGCGCCGCCCGCGCCTGCCGCGACCCGCGCGCGGGCTCCGGACCCGCCCGACGACGTCGGCTGCCTGTCGTGCCACGCCGGCATCGAGGAGATCCATCCCGGCTACCGCCTGACCTGCACGCAGTGCCACGGCGGCGACGGGCAGGCCACCACCAAGGAGGCGGCGCACGTCCTGCCCAGGCAGACGCCGCCCAACGACGAGCGCGTGCTGGGGCTCGACTACGACCTCGCCTGGCAGCGCTTCGTGAACCCGAGCAACCTGCGTGTCGCCGCCGAGGCCTGCGGGCCGTGCCACGACGAGGCGGTGCGCAACGTGCTGAAGTCGCTGCACGGCACGACCGCCGGCCACCTCGGCGACGGCTTCTACGAGCACGGCCTGAGCCGCACCAGGACGCCCGCCTACTCGATCTTCCCGGTGCGCGACGAGGACGGCTCGATCGGGCCGCACGCGATCCCGTCGACGCGCCAGGTGCCCGCGTTCGACCGCGCGGCACGCAAGGACCAGATCGCGAGCCACTACGCCGACCTGCCGCGCAAAGCATGCATGCACTGCCACCTGTGGAGCGAAGGGCGCGCGGTCGACGGGCGCCTCGGGCTCGACGGCGACTACCGCGGCCAGGGCTGTGCCGCGTGCCACGTGACCTACGCCGACGACGGCCGCTCGCGCTCGCGCGACCGCACGATCGACAAGCTGGAGCCCGGCCACCCGATCGCGCACCGCTTCACCACCAAGATCCCGACCGACACGTGCACGCGCTGCCACTACGGCGACGCGAGCATCGGCCTGCACTTCCGCGGGCTCGCGCAGCTCGTGCCGGGGATGCCCGCCGGTCCCGACGTGCCCGGCACGACCGACACGCTGCGCAACGGAGTGTTCTACATCCAGGACGACGAGCTGACTCCGCCCGACGTGCACCACGAGCGCGGCATGCACTGCATCGACTGCCACACGCTGGCCGACACGATGGGCGACGGCGACATCTACGCGCAGATGGACCACGCGGTCGAGATCGAGTGCGAGAGCTGCCACGGCACGTTCGACTCGGTCAGCACCCTGATGACCGCGCGCGGCCGGCGCATCCGCAACCTGCAGCGCGTCGGCGACGAGGTAGTCCTGGTCAGCAAGGTCACCGGGCGCCGGCACCCGGTGACGCAGGTGAAGCACCTGTTGACTCCGGGCCACCCGCGCTACAGCGCCAGGGCCGCCGCGGCGATGACCCCGCAGCACGCGCGCCTGGAGTGTTACACCTGCCACGTGGGCTTCGTGACCAACTTCTTCGGGTTCCACTTCGACCGCAACGAGCAGTTCACCCAGCTCGACCTGCTGAGCGGCGAGCGCACCCCGGGACGGGTGAGCACCCAGGAGAAGGTGTTCGCGACGTTCAACCAGCTCCGGCTGGGCTTCAACCACGAAGGGCGCATCGCGCCGTGGATCGTGGGCTTCTCGACGATCGGCAGCGCGCACGGCCCGGACGGCACGCAGATCCTGCGGCAGGAGGCGCCGGTGACCGCCGCCGGGCTGTCGGGGGTCAGCATGGTCCCGCATCAGATCCACAACGTGCGCCCCGAGGCGCGCGCCTGCGCCGATTGCCATCGCAGCAGCGCGGTCTTCGGGCGCGGCAGCGCCAACTTCCGCCTCACGCGCGAGATCGCGTTCGCGGTGACCGGCGCCGCGTTGTGGTCGGTCGGCCTGCACGGCAAGTCCCCCGCGCAGAGCAAGCCGCTCGCGCGCCTCGACCTGTCCGGCGCGCCGCGCACGCTCGCGATCGTGCCCGACGAAGTGCGCGGCCGCGCCCGGTTCGTGCTCGTCGCGGCCGAGTCGGGCGAGTTGCACGTAGTCGACGTCGCCAACCCGGCCATGCCGCGGCTCGCGGCGACCCGGCGCGTGCTGCACGACCCGCGCCGGATGGTCGTCGCGGGGCGGCACCTGTTCGTTGCCGACGGGACCGCCGGCGTCGCGGTGTTCGACCTCGAGAAGCCGAACGCCCCGCGCCCGGTCGGCACGCTGCCCACGGTGGAAGCGCGCGCGCTCGCGCTCAGCTGGCCGTGGCTGCTCGTCGCCGACGGCCCGGGCGGCCTGCTCGTGGTCGACGTGAGCACGCCCGAACGACTGCGCGTGCTCGCCGAGGTCGACCTCAACTTCGAGAGCCCCGTGGCGAACGACGCGACCGACGTCGCCGTCCTGTTCCAGGCGTCGCGCACGTACCGCACGCGCCAGGGCCGGCTCGAACGCACGCGGCCCAGGCACCTGGCGTTCGTCGCGTGCGGCCTCGACGGGATCCGCATCGTCGACTTCACCGAACCCGAGCGGCCGGTGGTGCTGCACGAGACGCGCAACCCGGCCGAACTCCTCGGCGACCGCGTCGACGCGCGCGCGATCGTCGTCAATACGGTGTTCGACCTCGGCACCGCCGGCGGCGGCGTGAAGTCGCAGGAGCGCGACTACCTCTACGCCCTCGTCCACGAGGGGCCCGACGCCGACCGGCGGCACCACGTCCGGGTGGTCGACGTGACCGACCCGCTGCGCCCCCGCCTGCCGCGCGCCGCGGTGCGCCGGGTCTACGGCGCGAGCGACCGGCTCGCGCTGGTGCGCACCTACAACGCGCCGTTCCTCCAGCACTTCGTGCTCGCCGCGGGCGCCGGTGGCGTCGGTACGCTGATCGACGTGAGCCGCATGAGCACCACGGGCAGCGAGATCGCGGCGACCATCGCCGGGATCGAAGGCTTGCGCGACCTCGCGGTCGAAGAGCTGGCACTCGACCGGCTGTGCGACGAGGAGGGCCGCTGGATCAAGGACGTCAGCCACGAGGGCTGCCGCTACCTGACGCCCGAGGAGCTGGCCCCGATCCTGCGCGCACCGCTGCCGCCGCCCCCGCCCGAACGCCGTCCGCCGCGGACGCCGGGAGGCCGGCGATGATCCGCGCCGCGCTCTGCACCGCGCTCCTCGCGCTCGCCGGCGTGCCGGCCGCGCAGAAGCTCGATGCCGAGGCACAGAAGCTCCTCGCCAGCACGTTCGCGCAGTTCGACCGGTCGGGCGACGGGCGCGTCACGCGCGCCGAGTTCCCCGGGTCGGACGCGCAGTTCGCCGAGATCGACGCCGACCGCGACGGCAGCATCACGCTCGCGGAGTTCACCAGGAGCACGGCGGCACAGCGCCTGCTCGCCTCGGTCGCGGCGCGCACCCGACCGCCGCGCGCGCGCGTCGAGTACACCGACCTCGCCGCGCGGCGGTTGAAGACCGCGCTGCGCTGGGACCGCAACGGCGACGGCGCGGTGCAGCGCGACGAGTGGCCGGGGGCGGACATCGCGTTCCGCACGCTGGACCTCGACGGCAACGGCGTGCTCGACGGTCGCGACCGCAAGCTCGCGGAGGCGAACGCGCCGCGCGCCGACGGCGAAGATCCCCTGCGCGGCTTCACCCAGCCGCTGCCCGACCACGAGACCCTGCTGAAGCGGTTCGACCGCGACCGCGACGGCGCGCTGTCCGTCGCGGAGGTCGCGAGCGCCGACCTCCAGCGCCTGTTCGCCACCTTTGACCGCAACCGCGACGGCAGCCTCGACGCGAACGAACTGCAGGTGCTCGTCGGTCAGGTCAATGCGGCGGTGGCGCGGCGCAACGCGGGCACGCGCGGCGACATCCCGAGCCTGCCGGTCATCCCGTTCAGCACCTGGGACAGGGACAAGGACGGCCGGCTCGCCAACGCGGAGTTCGAGGCGCGCGAGTGGTTCCCGCGCATCGACGTCGACCGGGACGGCTACGTCACCAAGAAAGAGATCGAGCGGGCCCGGCGCGCGCTCGAAGGCGCGACCTTCCTGCAGCGCTT
>DATGPD010000494.1:0-8847 GCA_035305285.1 Planctomycetota bacterium | reverse complement strand
GAACGCCGCCGCGCCGGCGGCGGTCGCGAGGCCCAGGAGCGCCGCGGCGCCGGTCGCCAGCAGCACGCGGTGCCGCGCGCACAGCTTGCGCAGTCGGTAGGCCGCGCCCGAGGGGCCGGCGAGCACCGGCTCGCCGGCGAGCAGGCGCTCGACGTCGCGTCCGAGTTCGCTCACCGCCGCGTAGCGCTCCGCCGGCTCGGCGGCCATTGCCTTGCCCGCGATCCAGTCGACCTCGCGCGGCAGCGCGCGCACCAGCATGCTCGGCGGCGGGGGCGACTCCTCGCGCACGCGCCGCACCACCTCGGCGAGCGACAGGCCCGAAAGTGCGCGCGGCGGTCGGCCGGTGGTCAGCTCGTAGAGCATGGCGCCGAGCGCCCAGACGTCGGTGCGCGCGTCGACCTCGTCGAGCCGGCCCGCGAGCTGCTCCGGGCTCATCGCGTCGGGCGTGCCGAGCACGTCGCCCGCGAGCGTGTCCGTGCCGGTCGCGGCGTGCGGCTCCGGATCGCCGGGCGCCTCGCGGTCCATGCCGAGCATGCGCGCGATGCCGAAGTCGATCACCTTCACGTGGCCCTCGCGGTCGACGAGCACGTTCTGCGCCTTCAGGTCGCGGTGGATGACGCCGCGCTGGTGCGCGTGCTGCACTGCGGTGCACACGGTGAGGAACAGGCGCAGGCGCGCGCGCAGGTCGAGCCGCTCCTCGTCGGCGTAGCGCCCGAGCGGGCGCGCGTCCTCGACGAACTCGAGCGCGAACCAGGGCAGCGAAGGGCCGCCGTCCTCGCGTTCCAGGACGCCCGCGCCGTAGACCTGCGCGATCGCCGGGTGGCGCAGGCTGCCGAGCAGCTCCGCCTCGAAGCGGAACCGGCGGCGCGCCCGGGCCGACGCGAGGCCGCGGTGCATGGCCTTGAGCGCCACTCGGCGGCGCGGGGCGTGCTGTTCGGCCTCCCAGACGGTTCCCATGCCGCCGCGCCCGATCTGGCGCACGATGTGGAACCCGCCGACGTCGCGCCCGACCAGGTTCGCGGCCTCGTCCGCGGAGTGCGGCGGCTCCAGGAAGTCGTCGACCCGCGCGTCCGCCGCGAGCAGCGCACCGACCTCATCGCGCAGCGCGGCGTCCTCGCCGCGCAGGCGCGCGAGGAACGTCGTGCGCTCGGCGTCCGGCAGCGCGAGCGCGGCCTCGAACAGGGCGCGCACGCGCCTGAAGCGCAAATCAGGCGTCACGCGCGCTGGGCCCCCGGTCGATCGCCACGCGCAGCCAGGCGCGCGCCGTGCGCCAGCCGCGTTCCACCGTCGCGGTCGAGATGCCGAGCGCGCGCGCCGCCTCGCCGATCGACAATCCGGCGAAGAAACGCAGTTCGACGATCCGCGCCAGCTCCGGTTCGATCGCCGCGAGGCGATCGAGCAGGTCGTCCAGCTCGACGAGGTCGGGCACGCGCGTCTCGAACAGCGCGACCGCGTCGTCGAGCGGCACGCGCTCCCGCCCACCGCCGCGCTTGTCGGCGCGGCCGGCGCGCGCATGGTCGACGAGCACCGAGCGCATCGCCTTCGCCGCGACGCCGAGGAAGTGGGCGCGGCTGCCGTAGTCCTGCGCGCCGCCGGCGATCTTGAGCCACGCCTCGTGCACCACCGCGGTCGGCTGCAGGGTATGGCCGCGGTCGCCGGCCATCAGTCGGCCCGCTCGCTCGCGCAGCTCGTCGTAGAGCACCGCGTACAGCTCGTCGGCCGCGGCACGCTCGCCGCCTGCCATGCGCTGCAGCAGCGCGGTCACGGCCGTGCCGTCCATCGTGCGGGGCCAGGCGATTCTGGCTGCCCGTTGCCGGGGTGGCAACGGCGGGCGGCGCGTCGCGCACGGTGCCGGGACTTGCGGCCCGGTGCCGGAAGCAACCGTCCGCGGGCACGAGGCCCGGCGCGCGGGTTCGACGAGGGGTGGCGGCCGCACGGTGTCCGCACGGCAGGAGCGGGCCGGACTCCATCGCGATCTCCGGGAAATGCCGGGCAAGGCGCGGCGCGCGGCCGGCCCGACCCGGCGTCCCGCACGCGAACGAGCGGGCGTTTGCCGGGATCCGTGATGGACCCGGCCGCCGGTTCTCGTGTCCCGCCGGGCGCGGCCCGCGGTCGCGCCGCCATCCACCAACGCAACGAGAACCTCCACACGTGACTTGTCTCCGCCCGCCGCGCCGCAGCAGGGGCTGCGCTGCGATCGTTTCCGTCACTCTGTTGCTCGCCGCGCGCGCCGGCGCGCAGTCCGACGCGGTCACGCTGCCGCCCGACCAGATCGGGATCAAGACGCCGCACCGACCGGCCACCACCGGCACCGGACTGCACGTGCCCCCGCCGCCGCGCAGCATGTTCCTGATCCCCAAGCACGCGTTGCCGCCCGTCCCGGAGGGGCAGGGCGGTAACCCGCAACCGGACACGCCGCCGGCGCGAGTGGTCGAGTCCGCCCCGCCGGTCGCCGGCACCGGCGCCTTCACCTACTTCCGCAACCGTCGCGTCCAGCCGCCCGGCGCCAACCGCTCGGTTGCGTCGGTCGTCGAGCCGTGCGCCGTGCAGGTGAACGACACCGTGATGCACGTCGGCAACTGGTACGCGGCGCTGTCGCGCGACCAAGGCGAGACCTGGACCAGCATCTTCCCGCAGTCGTTCTTCCCGCCGCTCGACGCCGGCTTCTGCTGTGACCAGCGGATCGACTACGTCGAGAGTCATGACCTCACCTGCTGGGTCATGCAGTACGGCTACAGCGCGACGACCCGCAAGGGCAGCCACCAGATCGCGATCGCCAATGGCCGCAACGAGCTGCGCAGCGCGAACGCGTCGGACTGGACGCTGTACCAGTTCGATCCGACCGACTTCGGCTTCCCGCTCGGTACCTGGCTCGACTTCCCGGACGTCGGCTTCAACGCCGACTGGCTCTACCTGTCGGCCAACGTGTACGACGGCAGCAGCGGCGCATTCCGCGGCGCGGTGGTGTGGCGGGTGAGCCTGCACGACCTGCGGCAGAACGGTCCGGCCACGTTCACCTGGCTGACCGACGCGACGATGGGCGGCAACTCCTACCGCTTCGCCACGCGCGCCGGCGACGGCAGCGCGATGTACTGGGCGACGCTGATGAGCACGACGACGATCCGGATCTGGCGGCAGCACACGATCGGGATCGTGCGCGACTACGTCGACCGGCCGACCGCTGCCTGGCGGTGGTCGATCACCCAGGACTGTGCCGGTCCGGACGGACGCGGATGGCTCGGCGACGCCCAGCGCAATCCGATCGGTCGGATCCGCGGCGCGTGCGGCACGGACACCGAACTGGTGTTCGCCTGGACGTCGGACGGCAACGGCGGGAACCGGCCGTTCCCCTACACCCGCGTCGCGCGTTACCGGGTCAGCGACCGCACGACGATCGCCGAGCACGACATCTACAGCCCGACCGACTGCTGGGCGTACGCCGCGCTGGACAGCAACACCCTCGGGGACATCGGCGGAGTGATCGCGATCGGCGGCCCGAACCGCTACGTGCGCACGTCGAGTTTCGTGATCGACCAGTACGAGCCCTGGAACGCGGTGGTCGCGTACCGCATGGGCAACCCGACCAACAACCCGCCGGGCGAGTACTTCGGCGACTACTTCGACGTGCAGCGGAGCTCGATCGACGGGCGCACGTTCGTCGGCGCCGGCACGTTCATGAGAGGTGGCGACCGCAACGAGCACGTCGAGCCGCACTACGTCTGGTTCGGGCGGAACGACTACGAACCGGTGCGGGTCGTGCTCGACGTCCGTGCCTCGGCGATCGGCGTGCCGATCACCATCGACGTGACCGACGTCGACGGGCTGAAGGACGGCAACACGCCGTTCCAGCGCACCTTCATGCCGTCGCAGGGCTACGAGTTGACCGCGCCGCAGCAATTCACGAGCGGCGCGACGACCTGGGTGTTCGACCGCTGGGTGCACGACGGGATCGAGCGTCCGGCGGGCCAGCGCACGCTCACCATCGCCAACATGGGGACGACCGCCGACGTCGCGGAAGCCCGCTACCGCGTGCGGCGGACGATCACTTTCCAGACGAGCCCGCACATCACGACGCCGGTCGGGCTCACCGTGACACCGCAGGACCTCAACGGCCAGGCCGGAGGCTTGACGACCTTCACCCGGCAGTACCTCCAGGGAACGCAGGTCACGGTCACGCTGCCGTCGGCGTCGGTGGGCGGCCATCCCTTCCACGCGTGGCGCGTCGGCAGCGTGCTGCATCCCGTCGGGCAGCGGACGATCACGTTCACCGTCCTGCGCGACGATTCAGTGACCGCGCTGTTCCTCGTGCACACGCCCGGCTCGTACGTGCCGTTCGGCACCGGCTGCGACGGCAGCAACGGCCCGGACGTGCACACCGGCGTGGGACGTCCGGAGATCGGCATGACCGTGCGCTGGCAGGTGGTCGGTGGGCCGGCCTCGGTCCCGGCGGTGCTGCTCGTGGGCGCCTCCAACACGATGTGGAACGGCGCGCGGCTGCCGCTACCGATCCCCGGCGCCCCGGGCTGCGGGCTGCTCACCGCGATCGACGTGACCTTGCCGGCGTTCACGGCGTCGGGCGGCGCCGCGGTCGTTCCGCTGGACATCCCGACGACCCCGAACCTGATCGGCGGCCACGTCTACACCCAATTCCTGTGCGTCGATCCCGGTGCGAACCAGATGGGGATCTCGGCGAGCAACGGGTTGGACACGCTGGTCGGCGGCAGTCGCTAGGGGCGCGCCGCTGGACGTGACCGGCGCGCGGCGAGCAGCAGCTCGTCGCGCGTCGCCGCCGGAACTCAGCGCGGCACGTCGGCGCCGGCTGCGTGATCAGCGCCGCTGGAGAGCCCGGTCGTACGTGGCCCCCCCGTTGCCACTCGAGCATCGGGCCGGTCACGATCTCGTCATCCGAAGTGGTGCAGCGTACCTGGAAGCGCGTGCCAGGCGGCAGATGGATGCGCAGTCGACCGTCGGGCAGCAAGCCTTCCTCCCGGATGGGGCGCATCGTTCGCCTCGACGCCATGCGCGTCGTCGAACGCGATGAGGAGCGATGAGGAGCACCGAAGAAGCCTGCGGGTGCGACCATCCCGTGATGCGCACTTCGCATGCTTCATCGCCCTCGATGTCCACGGTGGCCGAACCCGCGTCCGCCGGCACGAAGCCGGTTCCGAGGCCGGGCACGACGATGCTCAGCGCTTCCGGGTGGCTCCATCCTTGCCAGAAGGCCCCGCTTACCTCGCCGGGAGTTGCCGGGCCCGCGGATCTCGAAGCCCATACCGGCATCCGGCTGTGCGCGCCCCGGGGCGTTGCTCAAGGCTTCCACGCGCTCCGGCGGCATGATCTTCCATACCGGGTGGTCGGTGTCCGACGCGGATCCTTGACGAGTCGACGTGATGGACCGCCACGAGCGCCCCGGCGACGGGCTTCCCGTCGGACGTCAAGACGCTCAGGTCCGCCAGCTCCGGGATGGCGAGGCTCAGCATCCCGGCGGCTTCCTCATCTGAGCAATACGCGTCATCGGCGACCCCTCCTCGGGCCGTGGCCAGGTGGGGAAGGTTTCGCCTCTCCTGCTGGCGTGGGCACTCCGACGCCACGTCGTTGTCGGGCGCGCTGAACCCGCAGCAGACGGGGCCGCTCAGCGGCCGGCAGAATCCCCGCCGGCCACCGCGCCTCACTTTGCCGGCTTGTACGTCGCCTCGAAATCGCGCACCGGCGGGTGTGTCCCCTGCAGGCGATCACAGGTCACCTTGATGGGCGCGTCGCCGCTGCCCATGTGCACCACGCCGCGCCCGGCCGTCGGCGTGCCCATCATCGGGCCGGCCGAGGTGAACACGAGCTGGTCGCCGACGAGCCGACCGTCGGTCCGGCCGATCATGCCCATGTTGTCGGCGAACACCTGCGCGTAGGAGCTGGTCGTGGGGTCCCAGGCGAGGAACGCGATCATCTGGTAGATCGTGCCGTTGCCGTCGGCCGGCGGATCGCTCTTCACCAGCGAGCGGAGGACTTCGCCGCCGAACACGAACGTGTTCGTCTCGGTGCCCGAGATCGGCATCGGTTCGTCGGCGGGGTTCATGCGCATGGTCCCGGTCACCTTCCACGTACCCGCGAGGCGCGCGAGCTTGGCCATCTCGCCGCTCGGCTTCGCGGCGGCCGCGTCCGCGACGTCGATCGGCCGGGCGTTGTCCACGCGCTTGAACGCGCCGCGCACGTGGTCGAACGCCGGCCCGGTCCCGGCGATGCGCGTCATGACGAACTCGTAGCCGCCGTCCGCGAGGCGGACCACCTCGTGGTCGACGTACGGCTGCCCGTCGTGCACGCCGGAGTGCGTCGTGACGAACTCCTTGTCCGAAACGAACCAGCCAGGCTTGGTGAACACGCCCATCGGGCTCGCCGCGACCATGCGGAAGTGCTTCGCTTCGCGGTCCCAGCCGATCAGGGTGTGGAACTGGATGGGCGGTATCTCGCCGCCTTCGAAGGAGATCGTCGAGTGCTCCTCGATCGCGAAGCCGTCGAGCGCCCAGCGCACCGAGGACCGCGCGGTCCATTGCGCCGGCGGCGCGTCGGGGGTCATGCGCGCGGTGCCCGTGCCTTCGAACTCGCCGATCATGACCGCGAGCTTCTTCACCTCGGGCGGCGGCTGCAGCATCGCGGCCATGTCCGGATCCTGGGCAGCGAGCCAGGCCGGCAGCAGGAAGAGGAGAGAGGACGAACGGAGGGAAGTGCGCATCGGGGGCTCCAGGTCAGAGAAGGCTGCGCCGTCCGCCGGTCCCGCACCGGGGCCACGCGCGGCGCCGGAGCGGAGACGTTCGGGCGAAGCCGGATCAGACAGGCGCATCGCCCGGGTCGGCAAGGTCCGCGGTCAGCGGAGACTTTCCGCCGCGGGAAGCACCGGGCGTGCCGGATCCCGGCAAGCGGAGCGTGCGCGGGGCGGCCGGGATCGCAGGCGAGCCGCCGCCGGCCTGTCGGCTGGGCGAAGCCGTCGCGCGCGAGGTCGGGCCACCGACGGCCGGCACGCCCGGGTACCACCCAGGTGCCCGATCCCCGAACAGCCGCCGCGACTCAGTCCCGACCCGCGCGCGCCGCCGCGGGCAACAGCAGCTCCACCGTGTGCAGCACCGGCATCGCGCTGCCCTTCGCCGCGAGGTGTGCGCGGAGCTGGAGCATGCACCCCGGGTTCCCGGTGACCACGGCGTCGCACCCGCTCGCGAGCAAGGCCTCCGCCTTGCGCCGGCCGATCTCGTCCGCGAGCGCGGGCTGCACGAGGTTGTAGATCCCGGCCGAGCCGCAGCAGTCCTCGGGGTCGGCGTGGGCGACGAGGGTCAGACCCGGCACCTCGCCCAGCAGGCGGCGCGGCTCGGCGCGCACGCCCTGGCCGTGGCACAGGTGGCAGGGGTCGTCGTAGGCGACCTTCCGCCGGTCGGGCGCGGGGCGGGCGCGCAGGCCGTGCTCGGCGAGGAACGCGCTGACGTCGCGCACGCGCGCGGCGAACTCGGCCGCGTCTCGCTCGCCTTCGAGCAGGTGGCCGTACGCCCGCAACGCGCAGCCGCAGCCGGCGCTGTTGACCACGATCGGCGCCTTCCCGGCGAAGGCGCGCAGGTTCGCGCGTGCGAGCGCTCGTGCGGGCCCGGGCTGTCCATCGTGCACGAGGAGTGCGCCGCAGCAGCGCTGCGCCCGCGGCACGTGCACCGTGAAGCCGTTGTGCCGCAGCAGCTCCAGCGTCGCGCGATTGATCCGCCCGAAGAGCTGCTCCATGACGCAGCCGGTGAACAGGAACACCTCGCCGCGCGCCTCGCCGATCGCGGGGAACGTGCCGGCGATCGGCCCGCGTTCGCTGCGCGGCGGGACCGGCGGCAGCAGGCGGTCGTGCGCCGCGCGCAGCAGCCCGAGCCTGCGCGCCAGCCGGCGCAGGCCGATGCGCTCGGCTAGGTGCGCAGCGGCGAACGCCGCGCGCAGCACGCGCTGCCGGGCGACGACGTGGCGCAGCGCAAGGCGACGCAGGCGCGCCGCGAAGCTGCGGCGCGGGACGCGCTCGGCGAGCACCGCGCGCGTCGCTTCCAGGATCTCGCCGTAGCGCACCCCCGACGGACACACGCTCTCGCACGCGCGGCAGTCGAGGCAGCGGTCGAGGTGCGGCGCGATCGCCCCGGGATCTTCGATGCGGTCCTCGGCGAGCGCGCGCATCAGGTACAGGCGCCCGCGCGGCGAGTCGGGCTCCAGCCCGAGCACGCGGTAGGTGGGGCAGGTCTGCAGGCAGAGCCCGCAGTGCACGCAGTCGAGCGTGCGCGTGTAGAACGTCGACTCGGAGAGGCGCGCCTGCGCCGTCCGTGTCTCGCTCGCGCTGCTCATTGCAGGATCCCCCGCGGGTCGAGCGCCTTGCGCAGCGCGGCCTGCAGGCGCGCCGCGCCTTCGTCGAGCGGCGTCGCACGGCCGCGCCGCTCGGAGGTTCCACAGCGCACCTCGCCGTGGCCGCCGAGCGCCGGCAGGGCGGCGAGCAGCGCGTCGCTCGCGGGCGGCGGCAGCGCGACGTGGATCTGCCCCGTGCCGCTCGCGCACGCCGGCGCATCGACCGGGAGCGCGGCGAAGACGCGCGCGAGCGCGCTCGGCGGCACGACCGCGTCGACCACTTCCTCGCCCGGCGCAGCCTCGACGCCGAAGCGCGGTTCTGCGTCCGCCGCGCGCAGGCCGAGCGCGCCCTGCACCGCGCGCACGTGCGCGTCCGCGCCGTCGAACACGCCCGCGACCGTCGCCGAGCCGTTCCGCGCGCGCACCAGCAGGACCACGCTCGGCGGATCGGCCAGCGCGCGCAGCTCGTCGAAGCGCGTGAGCGCGTCGCGCGGGTCCGCGGGGCCG
>DATGPD010000493.1:0-5471 GCA_035305285.1 Planctomycetota bacterium | reverse complement strand
CCCGGGGACGCGGCGCGCGGCCTCGCCGACGCCCTGCTGCGCGACGGACTGGTCGCCTGCGTCAACTTCGTCGGTCCGCTGGTCTCGCGCTACGTCTGGCAAGGCGCGATCGAGGAGGCGCGCGAGGTGCTGCTGGTGATGAAGACCTCCGCGGACCGGGTCGCCGAGCTCCGCCAGCGCATCGTCGCCCTGCACTCCTACCAGGTGCCGGAAGTGATCGAGCTCCCGGTCGAGGGCGGGTACGGTCCGTACCTGCAGTGGGTGCTCGACACGTGCGCGGCGAAGCGCTGAGCGAACCGGAAGGACCCGCCGAGCGGGTGCGGCCGGCGCGCCTGCTCGCCGGCGTCGCGGTCGCGGTCGCCGCCTACGCCGCGGCGGGCTGGCTCGACTTCGACGTCGCCGACCCGGGGCGCGCGCGGCGCGCGATCGCGATCACCGCGCTGGTCGCGACCTACTGGCTGAGCGGCGCGCTGCCGCTCGGTGCCGCCTCGCTGCTGCCGCTCGCCCTGTTCCCGCTCCTCGCCGTCCAGCCGATGGCCGGCGTGGCGCGCGGCTACTCCGACCCGATCCTGTGGCTGTTCTTCGGCGGCTTCGTGCTCGCGCGGGCGATCGAGCGGTTCGCGCTGCACCGCCGGATCGCGCTGCGGGTGATCGGCGCGGTCGGTCTGGCTCCGCGCCGGCTCGTGCTCGGGTTCCTTGCCGCGGCGGCGGTGATCTCGATGTGGATCAGCAACACCGCGACCACGTTGATGCTGATGCCGATCGGCGTCGCGGTCGTCGACCGGGTGCACGCCGACGGCGTGCTCGACGCGCGCCACGCGCGCCGGTTCGCCGTCGCCCTCCTCCTCGGCATCGCGTACGGGTCGACGATCGGCGGGATCGGCACGCCGATCGGTTCGCCGACCAACCTCGTGTTCTTCGGCGCCGAGGTGTACGGCGGCCTGGTGGCGGACGGCGCGCCGGAGGTCTCGTTCGTGCAGTGGCTGCTGGCGTTCGCCCCGCTGTCGCTGGTCGTCGCCGTGTTCGTGTGGCTGCTGCTCACCCGCGTGCTGTTCCCGCTGCCGGCGCGGACCGACGACGAAGCCGCGGCGATGCTGCGCGCCGAGCTCGCGGCGCTCGGGCCGATGCGCCCGGCGGAACGCCGCGTGCTCGCGCTGTTCGGCGCGACCGCGCTGCTGTGGATCACGCGCGGCGGGATCGGGCCGCTGCCCGGGTGGGTCGAGCTGGTCGGCCTGCCGCGCGACTCGGTGCCCGACGGCGCGATCGCGGTGTTCATGGCGGTGCTCGCGTTCGTCATCCCGTCCGGCGCGGGCGACGGCAGCGCCTTGATGGACTGGCGCACGGCGAGCCGGATCCCGTGGGACATGTTCTTCCTGCTCGCCGGCGGGTTCGCGATCGCGCAGACGCTCGACGCGAGCGGCGCGAGCGTCGCGTTTGCCCGGTCGCTCGCCCCGGCGGTGCGCAGTCTGGACCCGGTCCTCGCGCTCGGCCTCGTGGTGCTCTCGGTCACGTTGCTCAGCGAGGTCGCGACCAACGTCGCGATCGCGTCGCTGATGATGCCGGTGCTGCTCGCCACCGCGCGCGCCGCGGAGGTCGACCCGCGCGTCCTCCTGCTGCCGGCGACCGTCGCGGCGTCGTTCGGATTCGCCATGCCGATCGCCACGCCGCCGAACACGGTGATCTTCGCCACCGGCCGGCTCACCCTGCGCGACATGGTCTCCGCGGGGCTGGTCCTCGACTTCGCGTGCGCGGCGATCCTCGTCGCGTTCTGCTTCGCGTGGGCGTTCCCGGTGCTCGGCATCGGGTTCGGCGAGGTGCCGGCATGGTTCCGTTGAGCCGCAGGGAGCGGGCCGGCCTCGCGCTCCTGTTCGTGGGCGCGCTGTGCTTCCTCGGCCTGTTCGCGCACGGCCACGTCGAGAACAGCGACGCGGAGGTCACGATGCACGCGGCGCGCGCATGGTGGCTGCGCGGCGATCCCGGCCTTCTGCGCGAGGGCCCCGACGTGTCGGTCGCCGAGCGGACGCTCGCCGAGTGGATCGCGAGCGGCAGCCCGACGGGCTTCGGCATGCCGGGGCGCAACGGCAAGGCGTACGTCTGGTTTCCGATCGGCCACCAGGCGCTGATGGTTCCGTGCGTCGCGCTCGGGGAGGCGTGCGCGCGCGCGTTCCCCGCGCCAGAGACACGCCTGATCGAGCTGGAAGGCGAGGCGTTCGGCGCGTTCTTCTGGAGCCGGTTCTTCGTCGCGCTGCTGCCGATCCCGTTCGCCGCCGGCGCCGTGGTCGTCGTGTGGCTGCTCGCGCGCACGCTCGGCGCGAGCGGGCGCGACGCCCTCGTGGTCACCGCGGCGGCGACGCTCGCGACCGCGTTCTGGCCCGGCAGCAGCGAGACGATGTCCGACGTCCCCGGCACGTTCTTCCTGCTGCTCGCCGCGCTCGGGGTGTTCGCCTACCGCGCGCGCGTGCTCGCGGGAGTCGGGGCGCCGCGCTGGCTGCTGCTCGCCGGCGGCGCGGCCGGGGCGGCGGTGTGCGTGCGCTACCCGCACGCGGCGCCGGTCGCGGTGCTGGGCGCGGGAGCGGCGGTCGTCGCGTGGCGTGCGGGACGCCGGCGCGACCTCGCGTGGCTCGCGGCAGGCGGACTGCCGTTCCTCGTGGCGCTGCTCGCCGCGAACTGGCTGCGGTTCGGGAACCTGCTGGAGACCGGGTACAGCGCGGGGGCGACGAAGGAGTGGTTCA
The DNA here is from genome assembly GCA_035305285.1 of Planctomycetota bacterium. GTDB lineage: Bacteria > Planctomycetota > UBA1135 > UBA1135 > UBA2386 > DATGPD01. The sequence goes on along the minus strand of DATGPD010000493.1, from coordinate 2,739 downwards.
GCTACCCGCCGTGGCTGGGGATCGGCTTGATCCTGCTGGCGCCGGGGAAGGGCGTCCTGTGGTTCTCGCCGGCGCTGTGGCCCGCGCTGGCGCAGGCGTTCCGCCGGGTGACGTGGCGGCCGGCGTGGCCGTGGGCAGTCGCGCTGGGGTGCTTCCTGGTTCCGGTCGTCATCTCCGGGCACACGGCGGGGTGGGCCGCCGGCCAGTGTTGGTCGGTGCGCTACGTCACGGCGGGGGTGGTGCTCGTGGTGACCGTCGGGCTATCGCTGGGGCAACCGTGGCGCCGCCGGCCGCGCTCGTTCTGGGCGGCGTGCCTGTTGGGTGCGGTGGTGTCGCTCGGCGGGGTGGTGACGCCCTATCGCGGTGACCGGGAGATGGCGCGGCACGCCGCGGCGGTGGTGTACGCGGAGCGCGTGGCGCGCGAGGGCGAGGGCGTGCTCCCCGAGATCTGGGACTTCGTGCCGCGATTCACCCCGTTGAAGAGCCACTGGGTGTACGCCTGGCTTAACCTGCAAGGGCGGATGCAGCGGGGCGGCTCGGCGAACACGACCGAGCCGCTGTTCGGGGTGAGGATCGAGCCGGATCGACCGGGCCTGCGGCCGTCGCGGCCGCAGGACGTCGGGTTCCGGCACTGGTGGTGGAGGTACGGGAGCGAGCTGTTCGGGTGGCCGCGGTGGCCGGTGCTGGCGGTTGCGGGTGTCGCGGCGCTGGCGCTGTTCGCGGCGGTCCGCGTGCTCGGCGGGGAAAGGGGCCGGGCGTGACGAGCGCTCGCGCCGCGATCGCTCTCTTCCCGCGCACGCCCGGCCTCGGCCGACGCACACCCGAGGCCGGATAGACGCAGGATCGAGAGCGACCGGTCGCCGGACGCCGAAGGAGGCTGCGACCGCGGAGCGGTAGCGAGCGCCCCTCGCCAGGATCCCGTTCGACGACCCGCGCGATGGTTCGCCGCGGCGGTCTCCCGTGGGTTCTCGGGATCGCGTTCATCCGGCGGGGATCGCGAAGGGTCGAAGGACGCCGGGCGCGTCGGGCGGGGATGTGCAAAGTCGCGACAGGGTTCGAGCCGATAGCACGGGTGGATCCCCGCCATGACGTCCCTCCTCGCCCTGTTCACGGCTCTCGTTCCGCTGGCTCAGGACCCGCCCCCGGCCAAGGCGCCGGCTGCCGCCGACGTCGTCGTGCTGCGCTCGGGGGAGGAACTGCACGGCACGGTGCTCATCGACACCAAGGACTACCTGCAGATCCAGATGGGGTCGGACACGGTCATCGGGATGGCGCGCAGCGAGGTCGTGGAGGTGCGCAAGGGCGCGGCACCGGTGCCCGCGGCGCCCGCAGCGGAGCAGGAGGAGGCGAGCCCCGCTGCCGCGCCGGTGCTGGCATCGCGCGACGAATGGTTCGTGCTGCATGACGGCGAGGGGCGCTGCGTGGGCACGCTGCACGCGACGCTGCGCGGTCCCGAGCCGGACGGCAGCGCGGGCATCCGGCTCGCGGAGGAGTGGGACTTCGTGACCGAGCGCGGGCGCACGCAGGTGACCCGGCTGGAGACGCTCGCCGAGGACGGCACGCCTTCGACCTGCTTCTACCACGAGCGCACGCAGCACCCCGGCGAGCGTCATCCGCGCGACGAGCGGCTGGTTCGCGGCACGTACGCCGAGGGCGTGCTCAAGGTCGTACGGACGACGGACAAGGGGAGCGAGCATCGCGAGTACTCGGTCGGCCCGGGGCTGGCCTTCCCGCTGCACCTGCACGAGCTGCTACGCCAGCGGCCGGGCCTGACCGGCAGTCAGGGCGCGCGGGTGGTCTACGACAGCGCGACCGAGGAGCTGATCCAGCGCCCGTACCGCGCCGACGTGCGGCGGCGCGTCGAGATCGACGGACGGCAGATCGACGTGCGCGAGGCGAGCGTCGGCGTCGGCCCCGCCGCGCGTGCCGAGTGGATCGACGGCAACGGGCGCGTCGTGCGCCGCGAGGTCAGCGGTCCGGCGCTGGTGGCGGTGCGCGCGGCCCGCGACGTCGCCGAGGCGATGGTCGAACGGCAGGCGAAGGCGTATCCCGCCGCGGTGCAGCGCGAGGCGGAGGGGCGGTTCTCGTTCTGGCTGCCCAACCCCATCTGGCGCTTCGACGCCGACCAGGAACCGGGCCAGGTGAGCGCGACGGCGCCGATCTACGAGGCGAGCGCCTGCGCGATGCTGCTCGACCAGTTCTCCCCGGCGACCCACCTCGCGACGGCAGCCGACGGGGTCGAGCGCTGGCTGCGCGCGGTGTGCCGCGGCTTCGAGCTGCGCGCGCGCGGGCCGGTCGAGGTCCGCGGGCAGTCGGGGTTCGCCGTGGAAGGCGCGTACCAGCGCAGCCTCGGCGGACGGCAGGTGCGCTGCGAGGTGCTGGTGATCGTGCTGCGTGCCCGCGACGAGCGCTTGATCGCGCTGTGCTTCGCGGCGCCGGCGAACGACTTCGACGCGCTCCGCCCCGACTTCGACCGCATGGTCGAGTCGCTCGAGCTTCATCCGGCGGCGGTGGCGGCCGAGGCCAGGCCCGGCCGGCGCAAGCTGGTGCCGGGCACGCGCTAGCGCAAGAACGTCTCGGCGCGGCGCAGCGCCGCTGCTTCGAGCACGTCCTCGACGCGCACGGCGTCGCGATCCGCGAGGTCGGCGAGGGTGCGGGCGAGGCGCAGCAGGCGCACGCGGCCGCGGCCGGACAGGCGGTAGGTGGCCATCACCTCGTCGAGCGCGTCGAGCACCGCGC
>DATGPD010000492.1:0-10540 GCA_035305285.1 Planctomycetota bacterium | reverse complement strand
CGAGCTGCACGACCTCCTCGTCCGCGACGCCGAGCGCGGCGAGCCGCTCGGGATCGACCGCGCAGTACGCCCCCACCCCGGCGCGCGCGCCCCTGGTCTCCAGCGCGCGCAGCGCGACGAGCAGCTCGCCGTCCAGCTCCTGCACGGAGTCGGGCAGCGTCAGCCCGCGCCCGCCCACCATCACCGCCTCGCGGCTCGTGGGGTGGGTCCGGCGCGCGACGCGGTCGGGAAAGCCGTGCAGGACCGCGGCGCGCAGCCGCGCGTCGAAGTCGTCGCCGGGCCGGTCGTGGTCCTCGCCGCGCGCGATCTGCGCGCGCGCGCGCTCGACCGCGCGCGCCGCGTCCGGGTCGACGCCGAGCGCCCGGCAAGCCCCGGGCGCGAAGTCGCGCGCCCGCGCGGCGCGGAACGCCTCGCGCTGGGCGAGCACGTCACCGGACAGGGGCGCGCCCCGCTCGGCGCCGCCGCGCCCGCCCAGCTCGCGTTCGGCGAGCAGCGCGACGACCTCGCTCGCCGCCCGCGCGCAGCCCATGGCGCGCGCCGCGACCATCGTGCGCGCGAGGCGCGGGTGCAGCGGCCAGCCCAGCATCGCCCTGCCGACGGCGGTGATCCGGCCCGAGGCGTCGACCGCCTGCAGGCGCAGGAGCAGCTCGTCGGCGCGCTGCAGCGCGGCGGGCTCGGGCGCCTCGAGCCAGTCGAACGCCGCGGCCGGCCGCCCCGAGAACGCGCGCACCTCGAGCGCCGGACCGGCGAGGTCGATCCGCCGCACTTCGGGGGTCGGGAAGGCGGCCATCGTCGTCTCCTCGGCCCGGCTCCACAGGCGGTAGCAGCGCCCCGGACCGGTCCGCCCGGCGCGGCCGCGCCGCTGGTCGGCGTTCGCCCGGCTGATGCGCTCGACGCGCAGCGTGTCGAGGCCGCGCCCGGGGTCGTGGCGCAGCACGCGGGCTAAGCCGGAATCGACCACCGCGGTCACCCCTTCGATGGTCAGCGAGGTCTCCGCGATGTTGGTGGCGAGGATCACCTTGCGCGTGCGCGCCGGGCGCAGGGCGCGATCCTGGTCCTCGCCGTCGAGCTGGCCGTGCAGCGGGATCACCTCGCAGCCGCGCGCGACACCGTCGCGGATCGCGTCGGCCGCGGCGGCGATCTCGCCCGCGCCGGGCAGGAAGACCAGCACGTCGCCGTCGCCCTCCTGCAGCGCGCGGCGCACGCCCTCGCGCACGCGTTCGGCAAGGTCGCGCGCCCCGACGAACGCGCCGCCGCCGAGGTACTCGGTGCGCACCGGGTGGTACGCCGCCTCCACCGCGTGCTCGGCGCACGGCGCGAGGTAGGCGCGCAGCGGCCCGGCATCGAGGGTCGCCGACATGACGACCAGGCGCAGGTCGGGGCGCACGGTCGCGCGCACCTCCTTGAGCATCGCGAGCGCGAGGTCGCCCTCGACGTGCCGCTCGTGGAACTCGTCGAGGACGACGCAGCCGACCCCGGGCAGGGTCGGATCGTCGACCAGCCGGCGGACGAGGATCCCTTCGGTCACGAAGCGGATGCGGGTCGCGGCCGAGACGCGCTGCTCGTGGCGCACCTGGTAGCCGACCTCGCCGCCGAGCGCGCTGCCGCGCAGGAACGCGACGCGGCGCGCGGCCTGCCGCGCGGCGAGCCGGCGCGGCTCCAGCACGACGACCTCGCCGTCGATGCCCGCGTCGCACAACGCGCCCGGGACGAGGGTCGTCTTGCCGGTGCCGGGCGGCGCCGCGAGCAGCAGCACGCCGTGCGCGCGGACCGCCGCGACGATCGCCGGCAGGTGCGGGGCGATCGGCAGCGCGGCGCTCAAAGCCGTCGGCGCCCCTCGATCGCGTCGAGCAGCACGCTCTTCGCGACGTGTTGGATCGTCGCCCCGGCCGGCAGGCCGCGGGCCAGGCGGGTGACCGTCACGCCGAGCGCGCTCAGCTCGGCGGCGAGCATGCGCGCGGTCGCCTCGCCCTCGAGGTCGGGGTTGGTCGCCAGGCACACCTCGCGCGGCGGCTGTGCGCGCACCCGGGCGAGCAGTGCGGCGACGGTGAGGTCGTCGGGGCCCACGCCTTCGAGGCTCGACAGGCGCCCCTGCAGCACGTGGTACACGCCGCGGTACTCCGCCTCCTCGAACGCCGCGACGTCGCGCGGGTCCTCGACCACCAGGATGAGGTCGCGGTCGCGCTGCGGGTCGGCGCACACCGAGCACGGGTCGACCTCGTCGAGGTTGAAGCACTGCCGGCAGACGAGGATCGCGTCGCGCGCGGCCTCGATCGCCCGCGCCAGCCCGAGCGCCTCGTCCTTGCTCGTGCGCAGCAGCCAGTAGGCGAGCCGCTCGGACGTCTTGGGACCCACGCCCGGCAGCCGGGCGAGACACTGCATCAGGTGTTCGACGACGCGGGCGCGAGCCACGCCGCCATCCTAAGCCGGCCCGCGGGAAGACTCAGGACCGGCGCGCGCGAGCGGTCGCCGCGCGCGGCGGCGTCAGAAGCCGAGCCCGGGCAGGCTGAGGCCCTTGGTGATCTTGCCCATCTCGGCCTCCTTGAGCTGCTTGGCCGCCGACAGGGCCTGACGCATCGCGCCCTCGACAAGCGCCTCGAGGCCTTCGACGTCCTCGGGGTCGACCGCCTCCTTGGCGATCTTGACGCCCTTCACCTCGAGCGAGCCGCTGACGAACACCTTCACGACGCCGCCGCCGGCGCTGCCTTCGACGGTCCGTTCGGCGAGGGCGCGCTCGGCGTCCTTCATCCGCTTTTCCATCATCTGCGCCTGCTTGAGCAGGCTGCCCATGTCGCCGAACTGGCCGCCGGGTGGCATCGTGAGTCCTCCTTGTCAGATCCCGGCACACCGCGCGCGGCGCGCGGTCACTCGGGAGCGCGATCCTCGGACCGGATGATGCGTCCGTCAAACCTTTTCGCGACGCGCTGCACCGCCTCGCCCGGCTCGACCGTGCGGCGTGCCGCCGGGGCGCTCGCGCCGGCGGCGCTCGGGGTTGGGCCGGCGGAGTTCACCGCCCCCGCGTCGCGCACCTGCACGACGATCGGGCGGCCGTAGGACTCGGACAGCACCTGCGCGACCTCCTGCTTGACGCCCGGTGACGCGAGGCGGTCGCGGTGCAGCTTGCGTTCGCTGGCGAGCGTCAGGGTGACCACGTCGCCCTCCATGGTGATCGAGCACGCCTCGATGGTCGAAAGGAAGCTCGGCCGGTGCTTCTCGGCCCAGGCGCGCAGGCGGGCCGCGGGGTCGCCGGACGCCGCCACCGGCGCGGCAGCCGCCGGTGCCGGAACCGCCGCACCCGCCGCGGCGGGCCGCCGCGCGGCCGGCGCACTCGCCGGACCCGCGTCCCCCCCCTCGCCGCTCGCGACCGCGCGCGCGAGGTCGGCGAGCAGCGGCAGCGCGCCGACGCGAGCCATGCGCAGCAGGGTCACTTCGAGCACGAGCCGGCGGTCCTCGAGCTGGCGCAGGCGCTCGCGGCCGGCGAGCCCTGCCTGGATCATCGCGTCGATCCGTTCGACCCCGGCCCGCTCGGCGAGCGCGAGCAGCCCGGCGCGGTCGCCGTCGTACGCGACGAGCGGCGTGTCCTTGCCATCGACCAGCAGCAGGAGGAGGACCCGCAGGACGTCGAGCAGATCGCCGAGCGCCTCGCGTTCGTCGGCCCCGGTCGCCTCGATCTGCGCCGCGAAGCGCAGCGCCGGGCCGGCCTCGCCCGCGACCAGCGCGGCGACCACGTCGCGCGCCTGCTCGAAGCCGACGCGGTGGAAGCGCGCCTGGTACTCGGCGAAGGTCATCGTGCCGCCGGACGCCTGCGCGGAGGCGAGCACGCGCTCGAGCGCGGTCTCGGCGTCGCGCAGGCCGCCGCGGCTCTTGCGCGCCAGGTCGGCGAGCACCTCGACATCGACGGTCACGCCCTCGCTCTGGCAGATCCGCTGCAGGCGCGCGGCGATGTCCGCCTCGGACACCTGCCGGAAGGTCTCCAGGCGGCAGCGCGAGCGGATCGTGTCGGGCACCTTGGCGAGCTCGGTGGTCGCCATGATGAACACGACGTTCGGCGGCGGCTCCTCGAGCGTCTTGAGGAACGCGTTCCACGCCGGCTTCGAGAGCATGTGCGCCTCGTCGAGCAGGTAGACCTTGTAGCGCGACCCCATCGACGCGAAGCCGACGCGCTCGCGCAGCTCGCGGATGTCGTCGACGCCGTTGTGCGACGCGGCGTCGATCTCGACGAAGTCGGCGTTGCGTTCCTCGAGGATGCTGCGGCACGGCTCGCATTCGCCGCACGGGTCCGGCGTCGGCCCCTGCGCGCAGTTGAGGCAGCGGGCGAGGATCCGGGCGAGCGTGGTCTTGCCGACCCCGCGGCTGCCGGCGAACAGGAACGCGTGCGGGATGCGCCCCGAAACGATGGTGTGGCGCAGGCTGTGCAGCACCTCGTCCTGGCCGACGACCTCGGCGAAGGTGCGCGGCCGGAAGCGGCGCGCGACGACCTGGTAGGCGTTCTTGCGCTCGGTGCTGCTCATGGTCGGGGTCGGTCTACCATCCCGGGCGCGCCGGCGCGCGCGTTCGTCGGCGGCGCGCCGCCGGCCCCGGCGTGTTCGCGCGCGGCGGCCGAAGGTGCGGCCCGACAGGCACCCCGCGCACAGGAAGCTGCATGCTTATGGCTGCTCCGTTCCCGGCCTGACCAGGTTCACACCGCCCCCTTGCCCGGGACCCGCCGGACCGCACCTTCGGCCGCCGCGACGAAACTGGCGGAGAGGGGGGGATTCGAACCCCCGGTGGGCTTTTGACCCACACTCGCTTTCCAAGCGAGCTCCTTAAGCCACTCGGGCACCTCTCCACACGGATGAGGAAGACAAAGAACGGCCTGCCCGGGCTCTTGGCGGGAGGTGGCGGAGAGGGGGGGATTCGAACCCCCGATCAGCTCGCGCTGATACTGGTTTTCGAAACCAGCCCATTCAGCCGCTCTGGCACCTCTCCGCGAGGTGAATCCGGGGAGGGCGAGCATCATGCGGCGGCGGTCGGGCTTGTCAACCGCGCAGGCGCTGGAAGAACTCGCGCAGCAGCGCCGCGCTGTCCGCGGCGAGGACGCCCTCGTCGACCGCGCAGCGGTGGTTCAGGCGCACGTCCCGCGGCAGGTCGTACAGCGAGCCGCAGGCGCCGAACTTCGGGTCGCGCGCGCCGTACACGATCCGCGCCACGCGGGCGTGCAGCGCCGCGCCGGTGCACATCAGGCAGGGTTCCAGCGTGCAGTACAGGGTCGCGCCCGGGATGCGGCCCTGGCGCAGGGTGGCGAACGCGCCGTGCAGCGCCTCCAGCTCGGCGTGCGCCAGCGGCGTCACCAGTTCCTCGCAGCGGTTGCGCCCTTCGCCGACGATCGTGCCGTCGAGGACCACGAGCGCGCCGACCGGCACCTCGTCGTGCGCCGCCGCGGTGCGCGCCAGCTCGAGGCAGCGGCGCATGAAGGCCTCGTCCTGTTGCCTTTTGTCGTCCATCAGGTTCACTTGGCGGTTTCGTCGCGCAAACGCGGGCGCCGCGGCCCGGACGCTCCGCCGACCCGCGAGCCGGACGCGACGGCGCGATCCTCGTGAGCATGAACAAGCGCGATTTCCTTTCCATCCAGGCGCTCGGGTCGCGCGAACTCGCCGACCTGCTCGACCTCGCCGCGCGCATGAAGCGTCGCGGCCCCGGCCAGGTGCTCGCCGGCAAGACCCTGGGCCTGCTGTTCTTCGAACGCAGCCTGCGTACGCGCGTCTCGTTCCACGTCGCGATGGAGCAGCTCGGCGGGCACTGCCTCAGCCTGTTCGCCGACCGGGACATCTACGATCTGGAGGCGCAGGACCGCGCCGTCATGGTCGGCAGCGCGGAGGAGCACGTGCAGGACGCGGCGCGCACGCTGTCGCGCTACGTCGACGCGCTCGGCATCCGCCACCTGCCGCCCGCCACGAGCTGGGCCGAAGCCCGCGCCGAGGCCCTGGTCCGGGCGTACGCCGAGTATGCCTCCGTGCCGGTGATCAACCTGGAGACCGCGCTCGAACACCCGTGCCAGGCGATCGCCGACATGCTGACCATCCGCGAGCGGCTGATCGACGTGCGTGGGCGCAACCTGACCCTCGCCTGGGGCTACGACCCCGAGCCGAAGAGCCTTGGCGTCAGCCACTCGGTGCTGTTGTCCGCGGCCGCGCTCGGCCTGAACGTGACCCTGGCCCACCCGCTCGGCTTCGAGCTGGACCCGCAGATCGTCGAGGCGGCGCGCACGCGGGCGACGGAGAGCGGCGGCAGCGTGCGCGTGGTCAACGACCTCGCCGAGGGCGTGCGCGAGGCGCACGTGCTGTACGCGCGTTCGTGGCGTTCGCTCAAGTTCTACGCCGATCCCGAGCGCGAGAGCATCGTCAAGCGCTCGCTCGAGGGCTGGCGGATCGACGGCGAGCTGCTCGCCTCCACCAAGAACGCGATCTTCATGCACCCGCTGCCGGTGCGGCGCAACGTGGTCGCCACCGACGACGTCCTCGACGGGCCGCAGTCGGTCATCTACGACCAGGCGGAGAACCGCCTGCACGCCGGGAAGGCGCTGCTCGTCCACCTGCTCGGCGGCTAGCTGCCGTCGGCGACGCGCGGCGCGGACGACAGCCAGCCGGCACGCGGCGCGCGGACGTACATCGTGCGCTGCGTGTCCCGGATTCCGCGACGAGCAGAAGGCCCCGCGCGTCAGGTGTCCGCCGCCGCGACTGCCGCGAGCCCGGCCTGCAGGCCGACGCGCGCCATGAAGCCGAGCAGCGTGCGCGCCGGCTCCGGGTCCGCAACCCAGCCCGGCGCGAACACCTCGCGCACCTTGTCGCGGCTGAAGTAGCCGGGCACGCCGCGCACGCGCGCCGCCGCGTCCGCGGCGCACGCCGCACACGCGGCGACCGCGCGCGGCACGGGCACGAGGCGCGCGCGGCGGCCGCGCGCCGCGGCGATCGCGCGCAGCAGCGCGTGCGTGTCGGTCACTTCACCGCCGAGCGGCACGAACGCGTCGTCCGCGTCGGTCCGCGTGAGCGCGGCGCGGATCGCGGCGACGACGTCCGCGACGAACAGGGTCGACAGCGGCCGCGGCCGGCGCGGCACGAAGCACACCGGCGCCGCGGCCTGACGGAACAGCAACGCGGTCGCCGCGTCGCCCGGGCCGTACACGAGGCACGGCCGGAGCACGACGAACGCGCGGCCGGTGCGGCGCGCGTCGGCGAGCAACGCGAGTTCGCCCTGGCGCTTCGACTCGCCGTACACCGAACACGGCCGGCACGCGTCCGGCGGCGCCCCGCTGCCACGGCCGTCGGTCGACGGACCGGCCGCCGCGAGCGAGGACACGAGCACGACGCGCGCGCGCGGCGCGGCGCGCAGCAGACGCTCCGTGCACTGCGCGTTGCTCTCGAAGTAGTCGGCGCGGTGCAGCGCCTTCACCGCGCCGGCGAGGTGCACGATCACGTCGGCGTCCTCGGCCGCGGCGCACATCGCGGGCGAACCGTCGAGCGCGCTCTCGACGAGCGCGCCGGGCGGCAGGCCGAGCGCGCGGGCGCGCGCCGCGTCGCGCACCAGCAGGCGCAGCTCGCGCGCGCCGTCCGGCCGGGCCACGAGGTCGGCGACGAGGGCGCGACCGAGAAACCCGGTACCGCCGGTGATCAGGATCCGCGCCGGGCTCGCTGCCATTGCCGCTCGCACTGCCGCATAGCGGCCGGCCGGCGGCCGCGCAACGCGCCGCGCACGACAATACGTGCCCGCTGCACGGTCGTGGACCACGGCCGCGGGACGGCGATTGCGGAAGCTTGTTCGGGTGAGCCCTTCTTCTAGAATCCGCGCCCGGCCATCTCGTGAGCTCGCGTCCGGAACCAACCCAATGCCCGCCCGAGGGGTCGAGCGACCTGTTCGCCAAGTGCAGGGGATTCACGCGCGCCCGCGAGGTGCAGGCGCAGGGCATCTATCCGTTCTTCGTTCCGATCGAGAAGAACCTCGGCACCGAGATCGAGATCGAAGGCCGCCGGCTCGTGATGGCCGGCAGCAACAACTACCTGGGCCTCACCCACCACCCGGCGGTGATCGCCGCGGCGCATGAGGCGCTCGACACGTTCGGCACCTCCTGCAGCGGCTCCCGCTTCCTGAACGGCACGCTCGAACTGCACGTCGAGCTGGAACGACGGCTCGCCCAGTTCCTGGGGCGTGAGGCGGCGCTGTGCTTCTCGACCGGCTTCCAGACCAACCTCGGGGTGATCTCGTGCCTGGGCGGCCGGGACGACGTGATCCTGACCGACCGCGAGAACCACGCGTCGATCATGGACGGGTGCCGGCTGAGCTTCGCCGAGATCAAGAAGTTCCGGCACAACGACCTGGCCGACCTGGAGCACCACCTGCGCACGGCGGTCAACGAGGGCCGGCGCGGCAAGCTGATCGTCGTCGACGGCGTCTACTCGATGATGGGCGACCTCGCCGACCTGCCCGGCATCTGCGCGCTGGCGCGACGCTACGGCGCCCGGGTGCTGGTCGACGAGGCGCACGCGGTCGGCGTGCTCGGCGCGCGCGGACGCGGGACCGCCGAGCACCAGCACGTCGAATCCGAGGTCGACCTCGTGGTCGGCACGTTCAGCAAGAGCTTCGCCAGTCTCGGCGGGTTCGTCGCCGGCGACGAGGCGGTGATCCACTACATCAAGCACCACGCGCGCGCGCTGATGTTCTCGGCCGCCATCCACCCCGCGGCCGCGGCGGCCGCGCTCGCCGCACTCGACGTCATCGAGTCCGAGCCCGAGCTGCGCGTGCGCCTGCTCGCCAACGCCGACTACGTGCGGCGCGGGCTGCGTCGCCTCGGCTTCCGCACGGTCGACGCGCAGACGCCGATCGTCCCGGTGATCATCGGCGACCAGGAAGGGATGTTCCGCTTCTGGAAGGCCCTGTTCGACGAGGGCGTGTTCACCAACCCGGTGACCGGCCCCGCCGTCCCCCCCGGGATGGACCTGATCCGCACGTCCTACATCGCGACGCACACGCAGCAGCAGCTCGACGCCGTGCTGCGCGGGTTCCGCGCGGCGAGTCAGCGCGCCGGGCTCGCGCTCGCGCCGGCGCCGGACGGCAACGGACGCGCGCACGAACTCGACGGCGACTGAGCGCCGCACGGACGGCGCGCGGAGGTGTGCGCGCCGGCCGTTACGATCGCGGCGCTGTCCGCCAGGCCGATGACCGACGCCGCACCCGCCATCGACTTCGCCCACCTGCGCCTGCACACGCAGTACAGCCTCCTGACCGCGCCGCTGACGATCGACGAGGCAGTGCAGGCAGCGAGCGCCGACGGCCAGCGCGCGCTGGCGATCACCGACGACGGCAACCTGTACGGGGCGATCGAGTTCTACCAGGCCTGCCGGCGCGCCGGGATCAAGCCGATCCTCGGCATGAGCGCGTTCGTCGCCGCGCGCAGCCACCGCGAACCGACGGCTCCCGACAACCAGACCTTCCAGCTCACCCTGCTCGCCGAGGACGAGCGCGGCTGGGCCAACCTGCGCCGGCTGTCGTCACTCGCGTTCATCGACGGCTTCCACTACCGACCGCGCGTCGACCGCGACCTGCTCGCCGCGCACAGCGAGGGCCTGATCGCGATGACCGGCGGGCTGACCAGCGAGGTCGGCAGGCACCTGCTCGCCGGCCGGGGCGCGGAGGCGGTCGCGTGCGCCGGAGCGCTGCGCGAGATCTTCGGCGCCGACCGGTTCCGCCTGGAGGTGATGGAGACCGGACACGACGCGCAGCGGCGGGTGAACCACGGGCTGCGCCAGATGGCCGAGCGGGTCGGCACACCCCTCGTCGCCACGCACGACATCCACTACCTCACGCGCGACGACTGGATCGTGCAGGACATCGTCCTGTGCATCCGCAACGGCACCGTGGTGTCGAACCCGGAGCGCTTCAAGATGGCGTCGCGCGAGCTGTACCTGAAGAGCCGTGCGGAGATGATCGCCGCGTTCGCCGAGCTGCCCGAGGCGATCGCCGCGGCGCGCGAGGTGGCCGAGCGTTGCAACGTCAAGATCGACTTCAACGTCTACCACCTGCCGGTGTTCGACACCGGGGGCAGCGAGACGCCGACCGAAGCGTTTCGCCGGCTGTGCCGCGCCGGCGCGCGCGAGCGCTACGGCGAGTTGTCGCCGGAGGTCGAGCAGCGCCTCACCTACGAGATGGAGGTGATCGAGAAGCTCGGCTTCGTCAGCTACTTCCTCGTCGTGCAGGACTTCATCCGGCACGCGCGCTCGCTCGGCATCCCGGTGGGCCCCGGGCGCGGCTCGGCCGCGGGCTCGATCGTCGCCTACGCGCTCGGCATCACCAACCTCGACCCGCTGCGCTACAACCTGCTGTTCGAGCGCTTCCTCAACGCCGCGCGGGTCACCATGCCCGACATCGACATCGACTTCTGCGGCGAGCGGCGCGACGAGGTGATCGCCTACGTGCGGCAGAAGTACGGCGCGGCCAACGTGTCGCAGATCGTCACGTTCGGCACGATGGCGAGCCGCGGCGTGCTGCGCGACGTCGGCCGCGTGCTGGA
>DATGPD010000491.1:0-3575 GCA_035305285.1 Planctomycetota bacterium | reverse complement strand
CGCGCCGAAGGCACCATCCTGCACGCGGACGGAACGTGCACGGCATGGCGCGTGGGTGGACGTGACGACCGGGTCGCCCGTTGAGAGGCGCGGCGGCAGCAAGTGAGGCCCACAGGTCGCGCACGCTCAGCGTGCGGCGGTCGGCTCCAATGCGCCGCACCGACCCTTCATCTTCGGCTGCGGCAACGCCAGCGATGCATCCGCCAGGCGACTCGGGATCGCATCCGCCGCACCCGCGCGGCAGCTTGCGTCTGCCCCCGACTCCGTCACCCCGCCACCCAGCTTCCCATCGCCGCGGCGTCCGCCGCCACCTCCACGCCGAGCACGAAACTCCACTCCACCACGTGCACGACGCTCCCCACGTCCCGCCGAGCCGCACACCGGATCGTCGCTCGCACTTCCCCCGTCGCCGGTGGCCCCGTCCTCACTCCCTTCAGCACGGCGCGGTCTCCCTCCACCTGCGCTTCGTACTCCAGGTCCACCACCAGCGCCTTCCCCACGACGTTCGCCAAGTCCACCCGAACCGGCACGTCCCCATGCACCATCGCGCCCGCCGGCAGGCCGAGCGGCAAGCGCAGCACGCAGTCCGCCTCACTACGCAACCGCACCGTCCCCGCCGGCGCTGCCACTTGGGGCACATCCAACACCAGCTCCGAGGCAGCCCCGGTTCCCAGATCGACGAGCACGATCGCCCCCCGCGCGCGATCCGCCACCCACAGGCGCTCGCCCTGGCAGACGAGCGCTGCGGGGCGCACCAGCTCCACACCGCACAGCACCGTCTCCACCACGCCGCGCGCGCGGTCGATGCGCTTCAGCTTCCCGTTGCCGGTGTCGGCGACGATCAAGTCGCCGCCGTGCCACACGACCGCCTCGGGCTGCCGGAACCGCGCGGTCGCGCACGGCCCGTCCGTGTCCCCGGGTCCGGCGCCGCCCACGAGCGTCGCGACCATCCCGCGCCCGGCGTCGAAACAGCGCACCGCGTCGTGGATCGGGTCGCAGAACACGACTTCTTCGCCGCGCACCGCGACCGCACGTGGCTGGCCCAGCCGAGCGGTCGTCGCTGCTCCGTCGTCGCACCCGAACACGCCCGAGCCGACGACTGCACGCGCGACGCCCGTCGCCCGCTCCATCGCCCAGAGCTGGTTCGCGCCGGGCATCGCGATCCACACGTGCTCGTCCGCCGCCGCAAGCCCCCACGGCGCGGCGAGGCCCTGGCCGACGCCGCGCGCGCCGCCGCCGCGGTCGTCACTGTGCATCCCGGTACCGAGCAGCGTGGTCGTCGTGCCATCCGGCGCGACCGCGCGCAGGAGGTGGTTGCCCGCGTCGGCGACGAGGCAGGCGTCGAGGCTTGCGTCGAACGCGAGCCCCTGCGGGCCCGCGAACGTGGCCGTGCGCGCGTCGCCGTCGCCGGCTCCGGGCAGGCCGCCCACCGCGAGCTGCAGCGCCCCCGACGTCACGTCGAACGCGAGCACGCGGTGGCGGGCGGTATCGGCGATCCACAGCCGATTGCGCCCCGGGTCGAACGCGAGCCCGCCCGGGTAGGACAACGGCGTCGCGCCGCGCGGCGGGCGCACGCGCGGAAGTGCCGGCATCGCGCGCACCTCGCCGCCGAAGTCGACCTCGGCGAGCAGGCGCTGCACGCCCGACGTGAGCGCGTGCGCGTTCGGCTCGCCGCAGCCGTGGAAGCGCACGCGCCCGGTCCCGTCGACCAGCACCAGCGTCGGCCACGCCGCGCACTCGTACGCCCGCCACAGTGCCCGTTCGTCGTCGAGCGCGATCGGAAAGCGCAGCGCGAGTTCGGCGACGAGCGCATCGACTGCATCCGGCACCGGCCAGCGCGGCGAGGCGATGCCGATCACCGCGAACGGCCGGTGCTGGAAGCGCAGGTCGAGCACGTTCACCGCGCGCAGTGCCGCGCGGCAGTGCACGCACTCCGGCGTGAAGAACAGCAGCAGGACGACCTGCCCGGCGAGGTCGTGGCGCAGGTCGACCGGGCGCTCGACGTTGCGCCAGCGGGTCGCGCCGGCGAGGTCAGGTGCGTGGGCGAGCGGCAGCATCGACGCTGATCCCGAGTGCGCCCGTCGTACTCGCGACCTGCTCGGCGAACGCGGCGCGCTCGCGCGCCTCGTCGAGCGGCGGCAACCCCGCCGGGCGGAAGCGCGCGAACAACGCGAACGCCGCGTCGACGTCCGCGGCGGCGAGCGGCGGGCCGTCGACCTGGAACAGCCGGCGCAGCATGACGTCGGCGAAGGTCACCGCGCCCTGCTCCTCCACGGCGAACGCAACCTCGGCGCCGATCAGGTCGCGGCCGGACAGGAACGGCACGAGCAGCCCTCGCTCGCCGCGCGCGCGGGCGCGCACGCGCGCCGCAAGGCTGCCGTGCCGCAGCCAGAGCGGGTCGGTCGGCTCGGCCGGGCCTTCGCCGCCGGGCAACGGCTCGTGCCGCGAGCGCGATGGACCTTCCGCGCCCGCCAGCCGCGTCGCGACGCGTTCGGCGAACGCGCGGTGCGTCGTCAGCTTCCCGCCGACGACCGAGTGCACCGCGCCCGCGTTCCCGCGCTCGTCGACCACCGACGCCTCGCGGTGCAGCGCGCCCGCCGGCCCGGTCCGCGCCGGGAGCGCACGCCACCCGGAATAGCCGAACCTCACCTCGGCGCGCGGCGGCGGGGACTCGAGCAGGTACTGCAACGCGGCGAGAAGATAACGGACGTCGTCTTCCGGCACGGACGGCCACTCGCCGCGCGCTTCGTCGTCGACCTCGGTCGTGCCGCAGACGACGCCGCGCGGGTGCGGGATCACGAACTGGATCCGGCGATCGGGAAGGAACGCGGCGATCGCGGTGTGCACGTCGCCGCCGAAGGCGTGCGCCGGCAGGACGAGGTGGCTGCCGCGGCTGATGCGGACGAGCGGCGGCGCGTCGATGCCGAGCGCGCGCCGCACGGTGTCGACGTGCGGCCCGGCCGCGTTCACCGTCGCGCGCGGCTGCACGACGACCTCGGCGTCGAACAAGTGGTCGCGCAGGCGGACGCCCGCCGCGGAGGCGCCGACGACCTCGGCGTGATTCGCGACGCGCGCGCCCGCGCGGTGCGCGGCGGCGACGACGCCGAGCGTCAGCCGGCAGTCCTCGGTGACCGCGTCGTGGTACAGCGCGCCGCCGAGCAGGCCGCGGCGGCGCAGCGCGGGGACGAGGCGCAGGCAGTCCTCGGCGGAGTAGCCCACCGGACGCGGCAGCGTGCTGCGCCCGGCGAGCAACGCGTAGAGCGCGAGGCCCGCGCGCAGCACGAAGCGCGACCGCCCCTCGCCCCGGAAGAACGGCATCAGCATCGGCAGCGGCCGCACCCAGTGCGGCGCGGTGCGCAGCAGGATCTCGCGCTCGTGCAAGGCCTCGCGCACGAGGCCCAGGTGCAGGTGCTCCAGGTAGCGCACGCCACCGTGCACGAGGCGCGAGCTGCGGCTGCTCGTGCCGGCGGCGAAGTCGTGCTTCTCCACCAGCAGCACGTCGGCGCCGCGCAGCGCCAGCTCGCGCGCGATCGCCGCGCCCTGGATGCCGCCGCCGACGACCAGGAAGTCGACCG
>DATGPD010000490.1:0-4250 GCA_035305285.1 Planctomycetota bacterium | reverse complement strand
CAGACGGTGCGTATCCACGCCGGGCCTGACCATCCGGAACTCGTGCTGGACCTGAGCACGCACGGCACGTTGCTGCTGGTCGACGAGCACCTCGACACCACCGCGCGGCGGACCGCGCTCCATGTCGTCGCGCGGCGTTCCGGCGGCAGGCTCGACGCGGAGTTCACGATCTCCATGCCGCCGTACGTGCTGTCCGGCCTGATGGAGGGGACGTACGACCTGACGATCTCGTGCCGGGATGCCGACGGCGAGGTCCGAAGGACGACGCTCTCCGCGGTCCGCGTGCGCGGCTCCGAAGTGACGGAGGCGATGTTCTCGTGGAAGCCCTGAACGCGTGCGCGAACGAGGTCGTCGCCCGGCTCGCTGCGCGCGACCTCACGTCACCCCGGCTGCCCGGACGCTGACCCCGGCGTGACTCCCTCGTCGTCCTGCGGGCGACCCGCCTCCACGAGCCGCCCCAGCAGGAGCACCGGCCACGCCATCGTGTGCAGCAGGAGGCGCGGCCCGGCGGTGCCGAGCAGCGCATCGAGGTCGCCGCGGCGCGCGATGCCGAGCACGTAGAGGTAGAGGCCCGCGTGCGCGAGCCACGCGAGCAGGAGCCAGCGCGCATGCGCCGCGCGGCTCGCGAAGACGGCGGCGGGCAGCGCACACCACCAGAACACGCCGGCGACTGCGATCCGGTCGGGCGCGAGCGGGAACATCTCGCCCGCGAGGAACATGACGACGCGCGGGGCCTGGTCGACGAGGAGCGAAAGCGGCAGGTCGAGCGCGTGGTCGACGTACGGCGTGTGCAGGCCGAACCGCCACCGCAGGATCGGCCACACGGCGCACAGGCCCGCGCCGACGGCGACCGCCGCGACGCCGAGCCATGAGCGGGCACGGCGCGCCACCCAGAAGGCGAGCACGGCGACCGCGACCGCGGCGACCGCGAGCCCTTCGTTCTTGGTCAGCGCCGCGGTCCCGGCGAGCAGCGCGAGGCGCATCGGCGCGCCAGGGTCACGGCGCGCGGCGACGTCGCGCGCCGCGTGTCCGAGCAGCACGAAGGTCGCGAGCAGGCGCACGTCGGCGAACCCGATCGCGAAGCGCAGCACCGCGGGCGACGCGGCGCACAGGACGAAGGCGGCGGTGCCCGTCCAGCCGTGCCCGCCGCACACCCGCGCCGCCGCGAGCAGGAAGGCGAGCAGCGCGAGCACCTCGATCCCGCGCGCGGTCCACGGGGCGGTGTCGGGGTCGAACGCGAAGAGCCACGCCTGGTTGAGTGCGACGAGGTGCGGGTACTCGACGTGCCCGGGCTCGTTGAGCGCGACGAGGCGCTCCGGAGCCAGACTGCCGAGCGTGCCGAACACGCGCGCGAACAGCGCGAAGTTGTTCACCTCGTCGCCGTCGTGGATCGGCACCGCGAACGCGCGCACCGCGGTGCCGACCGTGAGCAGCACGAGGAGCACGCCCTGCACGAGCACCGGCGCGGAAAGCGGCGCGCGGTACCCGCGTTCCGCCGCGCGGCGCCGCGCCAGCACGAGCGCGACGCCGAGCGCGACGTACCACGGCAGCGCGAGCCACGGCAGCGCGAACGGCACGCCGAGCGCGTGGTAGACGAGCATCTGCACCGCGACCAGCCCCGGGCCGACGACCAGCGCCGCCGCCGCGTCGAGCGCCCGGCGGCCGCTCCCGCCGAGCGCGCGCCACCCCAGCGCGCCGGCGAGCACCGGCGTGAGCAGGCAGAAGGCCGCGCCGAGGACCGTGCCGATCATCGGCGCACTTCGAACAGCGCGAACCCCGGCTGCTCGCCCCGTGGAACCAACCGGTCGCGCACGAGGGCCAGACCCGGCGGCGGCGGTCCCGCGACGACCACGAACCCGACCTCGCCGACCCGCTGCACGAGGCGCTCGTCGGTCAGCAGGCGGCCGCTCCGGTCGAGCCGCTCGCGCCGCCGGCGCACCTCGTCGACGACCTCGGGCATGAACTGCTGCGCGAGGTCGATCCACGCCTGCGGCAAGTCCTGCAACAGGAGCATCGGCCGCGGCAGCACGAAGTACTCGAGCTGCACGGCGGCCAGGGTGGAGACGACGAGCACCGGCGCGTCGTCCGGCACGGACGCGAGCAGGTCGGGCAGCGCGAGCAGCGCGCGCATGCTCTCGCTCGACGCCGCGGCCGGCCCCGCGGCGACGGTCGAAAGGTCGCCCGGCACGCGCCGTAGCGCCTGCACCGAGAACACCGCGCCGGCGCCGAGCTGGACGGCCGCGCCGAGCACGAACGCGGCGCGCAGGACGATCGAGAAGGACGAGCGCATCGGGACGGCGCGGATCTTCGCGCGGCGCGCCCGCGCGCGCAGGCGGATTCCGGATACGGCGCGCGGCGGCGGCGCGCAGAATGCCGGCCCCGCCGAACCAGGCATGACCAGCGAGAACGATCCCCTCCCGCGCGGCTTCCGCGCCGGCGCCGCATGGTGCGGACTGCGCAAGGATCCGGCGCATCCCGACCTCGGCCTGCTCATCGCCGACCGCCCGCTTCCCGCCGCCGCGGTGTTCACCCGCAACGAGCTGTGCGGCGCACACGTGACGCTGTGCCGCGAGCAACTCGCGCTCGGCGGCGGGCTGGTGCGCGCCGTGCTCGTCAACGCGAAGAACGCCAACTGCGCGACCGGCACCCAGGGGGTCGACGACGCGCGCCACCTGTGCCACCGCCTCGCCGCGCTCCTCGGCTGCGACCCCGCGCACGTGCTGATGGTGAGCACCGGCGTGATCGGCGCGCGCCTGCCGGTCGACAGGATCGAGGGCGCGCTGCCCACGCTCGTCGGCAGCGTGCGCCCCGACGGTTTCGCCGACTTCGCGCGCGCGATCATGACCACCGACACGTTCGCCAAGACCGCGCGCACCAAGGGACCGGGCAGCACGGGTCCGTTCCACGTCGCCGGATGCGCCAAGGGCGCCGGCATGATCCACCCGGACATGGCGACGATGCTCGCCTTCCTGCTCACCGACGCGCGCGCGAACCTCGACCTGCACCTCGTCCTGCGCGGCGCGGTCGAGCGCACGTTCCACCGCGTCACGGTCGACGGCGACACCTCGCCCAACGACACCGTCCTGCTGTGGACGTCGGAGGAAGTGCCCGTCGCCGCGCCCGCCGGCGCGGCGGGCAGCCCGGCCGCGGACCCGTTCGGCACCGCGGTCGCGGAGGTCAGCCGGCAGTTGTGCCGGATGATCGCGCGCGACGGCGAGGGCGCGACGCGGCTCGTGACCGTGCAAGTGCGCGGCGCCGCCTCGGAGAGCGAGGCCGCACGGGTCGGCCGCACGATCGCGACCAGCCCGCTGGTGAAGACCGCGGTGTACGGCCGCGACCCCAACTGGGGCCGCATCCTGTCCGCTGCCGGGCGCTCCGGCGCGCGCATCGACATCGCACGCGCCCGGGTCTGGATCGGCCCGGTCGACGTCTACCGAGACGGCGTCCCGCACCCGGAGCACGAGCCCGCCGCCCATGCCCACCTCGCCGAGCAGGAGGAGGTCGTGCTGGGCGTCGACCTCGCCGTCGGACCGTTCGAAGCGGACGTCTGGACCTGCGACCTCGGACCGGATTACGTCGCGATCAACGCAGACTATCGCTCCTGAGCGGCCCGGCCGCGCGCCGGATCCGGAGGATCCGTATGCTCCGGCCATGCGCATCCCTTCCTCTCTGTCACTGCTCATCCTCGTTGCTCCCGTGGCAGCGCAACACGGGTGGTCGGCGCCGGTCCCCATCGCGGCGCTGAACACCGTGGGCGCCGACACCGGTGCACACATCTCGCCCGACGGCCTGACCATGCACTGGGCCTCGTCCGTCTCCGGCAACTGGGAGATCTACTCCGCGACCCGCACCGCGCGCGGCGCACCGTGGGGCGCGCCGGTCCTGGAGACCGTGCTGTCGGACCCGACCGCGGTGGACAGCGAGCCGTTCCTGTCGGCCGACGGGCTGACGATCTACTTCGCCTCTCAGCGCCCAGGCGGCACGGGCTCGACCGACATCATGCGCGCGACGCGGCCGAACCCGACGGCGCCCTGGGGTCAGCCCACCTTCGTCACCGAACTCAACAGCTCGGGCGCCGACGCCGCACCCGCGGTCACCGAGGACGAGCTGGAGATCTACTTCCTGACCACCGGCTGGAACGCGCCGAACCCACCGCAGAACGCGATCGCGGTCGCCAAGCGGCAGAGCACCGCGCTGCCGTTCGGCACGCCGCAGATCGTCGCCGAGCTGGCCTCGCCGAACACGCACCG
>DATGPD010000489.1:0-3548 GCA_035305285.1 Planctomycetota bacterium | reverse complement strand
TGACCGTCGACGATCGCTGGCACCTCGGCTCGTGCACCAAGGCGATGACCGCGACGCTGCTCGGCATCCTCACCGACGAGAAGCGACTGCACTTCGACCTCGCGCTCGGGGAGGTTCTGAAGGAACCGGAGTTCGAGCTGTCCCCCGAGTGCGCGCCGATCACGCTGCGCCAGCTCCTGGAACACCGCGCGGGCCTGAGCACGCGGATCCCTCCTCTCATCTGGGCGCGGATGTGGGCCGCGAGCGACCAGCACGCGGTGCGCTCGGAAGCGGTGCGCGCCCTGCTCCTTGGCGCGCCGCCCCGCGCGCCCGGCGAGGCATTCGAGTACGCGAACTCGGGCTACATGATCGCGGGCGTCGTCGCCGAGCGCGTGACCGGCAAGGACTGGGAGACACTCATGCGCGAGCGGATCTTCACGCCGCTCGGCATGACCAGCGCCGGGTTCGGCGCGCCGGGCGACGCCGCCGAGCTCGACCAGCCCTGGGGGCATCGCGCCGACGGCGACCACGATCCCGTGCCGCCCGGCCGGACCGGTGACAACCCGCCCTCGCTCGGGCCGGCCGGCACGGTGCACGCGTCGCTGCGCGACTGGAGCCGGTTCCTCGCGCAGCACGCCGACGCCGCATCCGACAAGACGCTGGTCAGCGCGCAGACGCTGGCTGCGTTGCACGACCCGGGCGATGACGACTACGCCCTCGGCTGGAAGGTCACCAAGCGGCAGTGGGCGAAGGGCAAGGTCCTGACCCACACGGGTAGCAACACGATGTGGTTCGCGGTCGCCTGGGTCGCGCCGGGCCGCGGGCTCGCGGTGTTCGCGACGTGCAACCAGGGCGGCGACGACGCGGCGCGCGCCTGCGACGCCGCGTGTGCGATGCTGCTGCGCGAGATCGGCGTGTTGCGCTGACCGCGCGCGCTGCCGATCACTCGACCTTCAAGTCGACGGTGCGGCGTTCGCCCTTGGCGAGCGTCACGTCGACCGGCTTGCCGCTGCGCCCGCCCTCGCCGGGGATCGACGCGGTCACGCGGTAGGTGTCCGCCGCCAGGCCGCCGATCCGGTAGGTGCCGTCCAGAGCGACCTCGCGGCGCCGCGTGCCCGACTTCGCGACCACCTCGACGTTCGCGACCTCGACCGGCTGGCCGTCGGCACCGAGGACGCGGCCGCGCAGCTCTCCGCCCGGCGGAAGGACGACCGTGCCGACCTCGGCGACCGCGCCTTCGAGGACCTTCACGGACTTGGTCGTCGTGACGTGCTGCGGGTGCTCGATGCGCAGCTCGTAGTCGCCCTCCGGCACCCGTTCGATCTCGACCTCGCCGAGGGCGTCCGTGGAGGCGGCCGGCGTGCCGGTAGAGATCGACGTCGACCCACCGCCTTCCGGGCCGCTGCCGCGCATCACCGCGACCATCCGCACTTCGCTGCGCGGCGCACCGCGCGTGCCCGGCCGATCGACATTGACCCGAGCACCGGCGACCGGCTCACCATCTTCACCGCGGACGCAGAGCTTGATCGCGCCGGTGCGCAGCACCAGCGTGCGCTCCACCAGGACTTGGCCGGCGGCGATCTCCAGCGGCTCCTCGCACATCGCGAGCGCATCGCCGTAGCCGTAACTCAGGACGTACTTGCCCGACGCCAGATCGGAGATCGAGAACGTCCCGTCCGCCGCGGTGGTCGCCGTCGCGCCGCCGCCGAACGGCAGGGCCGGGCCGCTGTTCTCGGCCACGCGGATCTTGGCGCCCGCGACGCGCCCCTGCGCATCGCTCACCGTGCCGCGCAGCGTGGCGAGCTGCGGGCGCACGAGGCGGACATCGGTCGTCTGCTCGGCGGTCACCTCGACCGTCGTCGCGGTCTCGGCGAACTCGCGCGGCTCACCGGTCAACACCATCATGGGCATCCCGCCGCCCAGGTCGATCGGCCGCGGTGCCGCGACGAGTGCCACGCGCCAGCGACCGGGGAGCAGAGGACCGACCCGCGCGAGCCCGGCGTCGTCGCAGCGCGCGTCCTCGGTGCGCGGCTCGGCCTCGCCATCGAGCGGCCCGCGCAGGCGGAAGCTCGCGCCGGGGAGCGGATCGCCCTGGGTGTCGACCGCCTGGACGTTGAGGAACCCGCCGGCGTGCAGCGTCAGCTCCGCGCGCACCTCGCCGGCAGCCTCGAGGGTCAGCACCGGGGTCGTCGCGCCCGCGTAGCGCTCGTGCGTCGCGTGGACGACGAGCTGCCCCGGCTGCAATCCGGCGATCGTCACCTTGCCGTCCGCACCCGTCGTGCCGGTCGCGCGCGCGCCGGGATCGTCGAACGCGACGTTGCCCGCTTCCGGCCCACGCCGCACGCGCATCCCACGGCGCATGCCGCCGAACGCCGCGGGCTGCACGGTCGCCTCGGGCTCGCGGACGGCCACCTTCGCGCCGGCGATCGGCCGGCCCGCGGCGTCGGTCACCGTGACCAGCACGCTCGCGCCGCGTTGCACCACGATCTCGACGCCGTCCGTTCGTTGCCCGGGGCGCACGTCGACCGGCGACGACTCGGCGATCGCGTGCTCCTTGCCTTCGACCACGACGACCGCCGACCCCGGCACGACCTGCGCGACGATGAAGCGCCCGTCGGCGTCGGTCTGGACGGTGTCTTCCGGTTCGAAGATCGGCCCGAAGCCGGCGGCGCCCGCCGAGCGCACGCGCACGCTCGATCCCGCCACGCCGCTGCCCGCCGCGTCGACCACGCGTCCGGCGATGCTGCCGTAGCGATCGAGGCGGACGGTGAGGTCCGAGGTGCCGACCGCGACCCCGGGCACGGTCGCGCGCACGTGGCCCGGGCCCCACGCGGTCACGTCCGCGGTCGCCGCATCCAGGCCGCGCAGGACGAACCGGCCGGCCGCGTCGGTCGTCGCCGCCTCGGCGGTGTTCGACGAGCGGATGCGGACGCCTGGGGACAGCTCGCGGGCGCGCTCGGCGGCGACCTTCATCCCGGCCAGCGGCGTACCGAGGTCGTCGACCACGATCCCCGCGATCGCCTTGCCCGCGGCCAGGGTCAGGACGACGTCGCTGCGCCGTTCGCCCTCGTCGAGCGTCAGCTCCAGCTCCCCGGGCATGTACTCGGGCGAGGCGGTCGTGATCGTGTACTTCCCGGGACTGAGGCCGCCCCGCTCGAAGCGCCCCCGGGCGTCGGTGACCAGCGCGGCGCTGCCGGGACCGAACCAAAGCGACAAGCGCGCGGTCGAGACCATCACGCGCACGCCTTCGATCGGCACGCCGGCTTCGTTCTGCACGACGCCGGCGATGTGCGCCGCGCGGCCGAGCTGCACGTCGCCGACGTCGCGATCGGCATCGAGCGCCGCGATGCTCAATGCACCGCCGCGCGGCTCGCGCACGTACCAGTCGTCGGATGCGAGGCGCAGGACCAGATCGCGCCCGGCCGGCACGCGGAACTCGAACCGGCCATCGGGTCCGCTGCGCGCCTTCTGCTCCTCGCTCCCGG
Source organism: Planctomycetota bacterium (assembly GCA_035305285.1). Taxonomy (GTDB): domain Bacteria; phylum Planctomycetota; class UBA1135; order UBA1135; family UBA2386; genus DATGPD01. The sequence goes on along the minus strand of DATGPD010000489.1, from coordinate 84 downwards.
GGCGCGGGACGGCTCCGACCAGAGGCAGGGCGTCCGATGCCGCCAACCTGACCTCCACGCCGGCGACGGGCGCGCGTCCGGTGT
>DATGPD010000488.1:0-6198 GCA_035305285.1 Planctomycetota bacterium | reverse complement strand
CCAGCCCGCGAAGAACAGCGCCATCGTACTCACCAGGGCGGCGAGCCCGAGCCCTCGGCGGCCGAGCGCGACGTGCGCCGCCCCCGGCACGGCGAGGGACAGGAGGGCGGCGTTGCGCGGGGTCAGGTTCATGCGGGGACGCGGAAGGCTAGCGGCTGCCGCGCCGCGGCGGAACGCGATTGTCGCCCCACCGCGGGCACGCGCTTGTGCGCCGCCGGACCGCGCTGCAACGTGGCCGCATGGCGACCTACCTCGGCTTCGACGTCGGGACGCAGAGCGTCAAGGCGCTGCTGCTCGACGACCAGCGCGGCGTGCTCGGCACCGCGACGCACCCGCTGGCGACGATCGCCGGCCTGCCCCCGGGGCACAGCGAGCAGCATCCCGGCGACTGGCTGGACGCGATCGCCCACACGGCGCGGCAGCTCGCCGCGGCGCACGGCGCCGAGTACCGCGCGGTCGCGGCGATCGGCGTGTCCGGGCAGCAGCACGGCTTCGTGCCGCTCGATGAGGACTTCGCGGTGCTCCGCCCGGCCAAGCTGTGGAACGACACGTCGAGCGCCGCGCAGTGCGCCGCGATCATCGCCGAGGTCGGCGGCGCACAGCGCCTGTTCGATCTGACCGGCAACGCGCTGCCGCCGGGGTTCACCGCCGGCAAGATCCGCTGGCTGCGCGACTGCGAGCCGGAGCGGTTCGCCCGGCTGCGCCATGTCCTGCTGCCGCACGACTACGTCAACTGGTGGCTGACCGGCGAAGCGACGTGCGAGGCCGGCGACGCGTCCGGCACCGGGATGCTCGACGTGCGCGGCCGCCGCTTCGCCCAGCCGGTGCTGGACGCGGTCGCCCCCGGGCTCGAGGCGATGCTGCCCCGCATGGTCGCGCCCGGCGCGCCCGCGGGCACCCTGTGCCGGCGCGCGGCGGACGCGCTCGGCCTGCCGGAGGGGATCCTGGTCGGGCACGGCGGCGGGGACAACATGATGGCGGCGGTCGGCGCCGGTGCGGTCGTGCCCGGCGTCGCAGTGCTCAGCCTCGGCACGTCGGGCACCGTGTTCGCGTGCGCCGAGCAGCCAATCTGCGATCCGCGCGGCGAGATCGCCGCGTTCTGCGACTCGACCGGACGCTGGCTGCCGCTGGGATGCACGATGAACGCAACCGTGGCAACCGAACTGACCCGCAACCTGTTCGCACAGTCGATCGCCGGCTTCGAGCACGAAGCAGCCTCGGCCCCGCCCGGCTGCGACGGCGTCCTGTGCCTGCCGTTCTTCACCGGGGAGCGCTCGCCCGACCTGCCCGACGGCACCGGCGCGTTCCTCGGCCTCACGCCCGCGAATGCGCGCCCGTCCCATCTCACGCGCGCGGCGATGGAAGGCGCGACCTTCGCGCTCGTGCGCCTGCTCGACCGCCTGGGCGAGCTGGGCGTGCCGCTGCGCGAGCTGCGCATCACCGGCGGCGGCAGCCGCAGCGCGCTGTGGTGCCGGATCGTCGCCGCCGCGGCCGGCCGCGCCGTGCACACCGGCGTGCACCCCGACGCGGCCGCGCTCGGCGCCGCGGTGCACGCGTGCTGGACGCAGCAGCGGACGCGGCGTGCGGACGTGACCATCGAGACCGTGGTCGAAGAGCTGGGCGTGGCGCACCCGGGCGCGGCCGTCATGCCCGATCCGCGGTGGCAGGCGGTCTACGCGCCGCTGCGCGCGACGTTCGACCGCGCGGTCGCCGCGCTGACTCCGTGCATGCCCGCGTTGCGCCGCGGCGGGAGGGAGCGGTGAGCGCGCGCGATATCCTCGCCGCGGCCGCCGTGCTCGGCGCGCTCGCGATCGTTGGCGGCGCGTTCGGCGCGCACGCCCTCCAGGGGCGGCTGGGTGTGAGCGAGCTCGCGCTGTTCGACACTGCCGCGCGCTACCAGCTCGTCCACGCGGTGATGCTGCTCGGCCTCGCCGCGCTCCGCCACGCCGGCGTCGCGGTCCGGGCGGCGGCGGTGCTCGTGTGCGTCGGGACCGTCGTGTTCAGCGGGACCCTCTACGCGCTCGCGCTCGGTGCACCGCGCTGGCTCGGCGCCGTGACCCCGGTCGGCGGCACTGCGCTGATCCTCGGCTGGCTCGCGCTCCTGCCGGCGGCATGGCGCCGATCGCCGCAGTCCTGAGGCGTTGCGCACGCCGAGGCCAGGCCTGAGACGACCTCGGCCGCACGCTCGGCCGGGCGCGGGACGGCGGCCGATAGCCGGTGCAGCACGAGCGACACCATGCGCCTACGCGCCCGATCCAGCTGCACCGTCCATCCTCGCCGCGCGCATCCCTGGCGCGCGGGCGCCCTCGGCCTCGCGGCCGCGCTCGCGGCCTGTTCGAGCGGCGGCGGCACGCCGTACACGCCGGGGCTCGACCTGCCCGAGGACGAAGCGGCCGCGTCCCGCTTCCTCGCGCGCGCGACCTTCGGGCCCGACGCACAGAGCATGACCCGGCTGCAGCAGCTCGGTTATTCGACCTGGCTGCGCGAGCAGATGGAAATGCCGCCGTCGCTGCACCGCCCCGAGCTGGAGGCGCGCGCCGCGGCCGGCCAGTCGATCCAGCAGGCGGATCGCCAGGAGATGTGGTGGCGGCGCGCGATCACCGCGCCCGACCAGCTCCGCCAGCGGGTGGCGTTCGCGCTGTCGGAGATCTTCGTCGTGTCGGACCGCGCCGGCGCGCTGGTGAACGACGCGATCGGCCTCGCCGAGTACTACGACATCCTCGTCCGCGGCGCGTTCGGCACGTACCGCGAACTGATCGAGCACATCACGCTGAGCCCGCAGATGGGCGTCTACCTGAGCCATCTGCGCAACCGCAAGCCCGATCCCGCGCGCAACCTGAAGCCCGACGAGAACTACGCGCGCGAGATCATGCAGCTGTTCTCGATCGGTCTGTGGAAGCTCGCGGCGGACGGCACGCTGCTGCGCGACGGGCAGGGCCAGCCGATCCCGACCTACGACCAGGACGACATCGTCGGCCTGTCGCACGTGTTCACCGGCTGGACCTACGCCGGCTCGACGAGCTTCCAGTCCGGCCAGCCCAACTACCGGCCGATGGAGCCGTGGGAGCAGTTCCACGACCGCGAGGCGAAGGCGATCCTCGACGACGTCGTGCTGCCCGCCGGACGCGACGCGGCGGTCGAGCTGGCCGACGTCCTCGACCGGCTGGCGGCGCATCCGAACGTCGGTCCGTTCCTCGGCAAGCAGCTCATCCAGCGCCTGGTGACCTCCAACCCGAGCCCCGGCTACGTCGCGCGCGTCACCGCGGTGTGGAACGACGACGGCAACGGCGTGCGCGGCAACCTGGGCGCGGTCATCCGCGCGATCCTGCTCGACGACGAGGCGATGCACGGCCATCGCACCGCGCCGGAGACCTTCGGCAAGCTGCGCGAGCCGCTGCTCTGTCAGACCGCGCTGTGGCGCGCGTTCAACGCGCGCGCCGGCACGGGGCTGTTCAACTACACCAACCCCGAGCTGAACCTCGGTCAGGCCGCGCTGCGCGCGGAGACGGTGTTCAACTTCTTCCGCCCCGACTTCCGCCCGCAAGGCGAAGTCGGCGCCGCGGGACTCGTCGCGCCGGAGTTCGAGATCCTGACGCACTCGACGATCACGATGATCACCAACCAGCTCTACACGAGCGTCGACCGCCACGTCGGCGCCGGCGGCACGACCGAGACCCAGATCCTGCTCGACCTGTCGCGCGAGACCGCGCTCGCGCCCGAGCCGGCCGCGCTCATCGACCACCTCGACGTGATGCTGCTCGGTGGAACGATGTCACCCGAGCTGCGCACGATCCTGCTCGGCCATCTGCCGCTGGAGACCGAGATGCGCATGCGCGCGCACGACGCCGTGTACCTGATCGTGTCGTCGCCCGAGTTCGCGGTGCAGAAGTGAGGAACCGATCATGAAGCTGCCCGACCTCTCCCGCCGCGACGCGCTCGCCTGCGGCGTCCGTTGTCTGCTCGCCGGCTCGGGCCTGCCGCTGCTCGCCCGCCTGCACGCCCTGCAGGAGGCCGCCACCGCCGGCAACCCGCCGGCCTCCGACTACAAGGCGCTGGTCTGCGTCTACCTGAACGGCGGCAACGACTCGTTCAACCTGATCGTGCCGCGCAACACCGCCGACCACGCGGAGTACGCGGCGGCGCGCGGCAACCTCGCCATCCCCGCCGACCAGCTCCTGCCGATCACGCCGCAGCGGCCGCAGGGTCGCGCCTTCGGCCTGCATCCGTCGGTCCCGGAGCTGCAGGCGATGTTCGAGGCGGGCAAGCTCGCGTTCGTGGTCAACGTCGGCACGCTGCTCACGCCGACGACCAAGGCGCAGTACCGCAACAACGCAGTGCCCAAGCCGGCGCAGCTCTTCTCGCACAGCGACCAGACCACGCAGTGGTACGCGCAGAGCGCGGCCGCCGAAGGCAGCAACGGCTGGGCCGGGCGCATGGCCGACTTCGTGCTGGAGCTGAACCAGGGCAGCGCGCTGTCCCCGGCGATCACGCTCGCCGGCTCGACCCGGATGCTTCAGGGGCAGACCGTCGTGCCGTACGCACTCGGCACGAACGGCAGCGTGCAGATCGCCGGGACCGCGGGAACGCGTGGCCAGCGGCGCTTTGCCGCGTTCCGCGCGATCCTCCGCAAGCGGCACGGTCACGTGATGGAACGCCAGTTCGCCGACCTGCAGGAGCAGGCGATCGAACTGGACGGCCTGATCCGCGGCGCGCTTGCCGGCCAGCCGCCGCTACAGACCCAGTTCCCCGGCAACAGCCTCGGCAACCAGCTCCGCATGGTCGCGCGCATGATCGCGGCACGCGGGGCGCTGGGCGCCGCGCGGCAGGTGTTCTTCGTCCGTCTCGGCGGCTTCGACACGCACGCCGACCAGCTCTCGTTCCACCCGCAGCTCCTGTCCACGCTGTCGCTGTGCCTGAAGGCGTTCCAGGACGCGATGGTCGAGCTGGGCACCGAGTCGATGGTGACGACCTTCACCGTGAGCGAGTTCGGACGCACGCTCGGTTCCAACGGCAGCGGCACCGACCACGGCTGGGGCGGCAACCAGATCGTGCTCGGCGGCGCGGTGCGCGGCCGCGACCTCTACGGCACGTGGCCGAGCCTCGCGATCGACGGCCCCGACGACGTCGGCCGCGGCCGCCTGATCCCGACCACCGCGGTCGAGCAGATGGGCGCCACGCTTGCGCGCTGGTTCGGCGTGGCGCCCGGTGACCTCGCCGCGGTGTTCCCGCGCCTCGGCGAGTTCGCCACGAGCGACCTCGGCTTCATGGCGTGAGGCCCCGCCGCCCAGCGGCGACCTGCACACTGGCGGCGGACGACGGCGCGCGCCGTCCGCCGCCCCGCGCTCAGCCGCGGTAGATGTCCTGCACCGCGTGCAGGAGCTTGATCGCCTCGTCCTTCGGGCGCTGGAACGCGTTGCGGCCCATGATCGAGCCGAACGCGCCGCCGGCGGCGAGGCCCTTGATCTCGTTGAGGACCTCCTCGTTCGTCTTCGCCTCACCGCCGCTGAAGATCACGATGCGGCGGCCGCCGAACGCGGACTGCACGACGTGCCGGGTGCGGTCGGCCAGGGTCGCCACCGGGATCTTCTCCGACTCGTACACCTTGCGCGCCGCGTCCTGCTCGATGTGCTCCGTCGGCGGCTTCACCTTGACGATGTGCGCGCCGAGCTGGCACGCGATCTGCGCGGCGTAGGCGACGACGTCGATCGCGGTCTCGCCCTTCTTCGAGAGGCCGGAGCCGCGCGGATAGCTCCACACGACCACCGCGAGGCCGTTCTCCTTCGCCTCCTCGGCGATCTCGCGCAGCTCCATGTACATCGCGTTGCGCTCCGCGGAGCCGGGATAGATCGTGAAGCCGATCGCGGCGCAGCCGAGGCGCAGCGCGTCCTTGACCGACCCTGTGACCGCGGACTTCGGGTTCTCGCCGGTGTACAGGGTGTCGCTGTTGTTGAGCTTGAGGATCGTCGGGATGCGGCCCGCGTACTGCCGCGCGCCGGCTTCCAGGAAGCCGAGCGGCGCCGCGTAGGCGTTGCAGCCGGCTTCCACCGCGAGCTGGTAGTGGTAGAGCGGGTCGTAGCCCGCGGGATTCTTGGCGAACGAGCGCGCCGGGCCGTGCTCGAAGCCCTGGTCGACGGGCAGGATCACGAACTTGCCCGTGCCGGCCAGGCGACCGGTCTCCATCATCCAGCGCAAGTTCTT
>DATGPD010000487.1:0-2041 GCA_035305285.1 Planctomycetota bacterium | reverse complement strand
CGAAATGGGACTGGAAATGCTGCCGACCCATCGGCTCGATCGCGGCGACCGACCGGCGGCACCGAGGCATCACCGTGCGCGGAGGCGCGGCTCGCACGGCGCTGCGCACGCGGTCGTCGCGGGCCGAGAAGGTCGCACGTGGTGTCGGGATTCGCGCCGCCGTCGTCGCTAAAGTTCCCGCCCCCTTACCGCCGAACGGTCCCGACATGAGACGACGCGTCCTAGCGCTCGCCGGCCTGCTGGTGCTCGCGGCCTGCAGCAGCACCGCCCCTGCATTCGACGCCAAGGCAGTCGTCATGGAGTGGGCCGCGTACATGAACCGCGACCACACCCTCGTGCCCGGCGACGTCATCGACGTCGTCATTCCGGAGCACACCACCGAGGCCCGGGTGACGGTCAGCTCCGAGGGCGCGGTCAGCCTGCCCCGCCTCGACCGGTCGCTGGTGACCACCAACAAGACGCTGGCCCAGTTCCGGCAGGAGATCATCGAGGCGTTCCGCGTGCAGGGTCAGCCGGTCAGCTCGGTGACCGTCACGCTCGCCACGCCGAGCGCGCGCACGGTCTACGTGTACGGCGAGGTGCGCGAGCCGGGGCCGGTGCCGTGGCACGAACAGTTGACCGCGGCGAAGGCGGTCGCCGCGACCGGCGGGCACGTCGTCACCGCCAACTGGCGCGACGTCTACGTCACGCGCGTGGATCCGCAGACCATGCAGCCGCGCAGCTACCGTGTGAACCTGAAGGACGTGCTGTACGGCGAGCAGATGGACTTCCCCCTGCTGCCGGGCGACGTGGTGTTCGTGCAGACCTCGGTCGGCGGCGACATCGCGCACTTCGTCGACCTGTGGGTGCGCCGCGTCCTGCCGATCGAGAGCGTCGGCGCGGTGTTCGGGATCATCGCGTTCAGCGAGAACCGCTGAGGTCGTCCATGCGCTGCACGCCGGACGAGCCGGCCTCGGGCCGCGCCCCCGCCCTGGCCTCCTGACGAGCCGCGGATGCGCAGTCCCGGCCACCCGCCGCTCGCCCACGCCGGGGCGTTCGCCCTGGGAATCGCGCTCGTCGGCGCGCCTGCGGTGCTCGCCCGCCTGCTCGCGGCGCACGCCGGAGCCGCCTTCACCGTGCTGATCCTCACCGCGGCCGCGCTCGGGCCGGGGGCGGCGGCCGCCCAGGTGATGCTGCGCGCGGCCGGCAGGCCACGCCGCGACGACCCCGACGGCAACGTCGCCGCGTACGCGCTCGCCGCGGCCCTGCTCCTGCCGCTCGCGTGGCTCATGGCGACCCGCGTGCGCTTCGATCCGCAGCATCTCGGCGACGACCTCCTGCAGATCGCCAGCCTGCTCCTCGTCGAGGTGGTGCTCGCGGCCCCGTTCTTCTGCGCCGGACTCGCGGCGGGCACCGCGCTGCACGCGTACCGATCGCGCATGGCGGGCCTGTGCGCCGCCCTCCTGTTCGGCGCCGCGTGCGGCGCGTTCGCCGCGCCCTTCGGCGTACAGGCGCTCGGCGGCCCGGCCGCGCTGTGCGCGCTCGGCGTCGTCCTCCTCCTGTGCGCGGCGTGCTTCTACGCGAGCCAGGCGGTGGGCCGGGTGTCGGTGTGGTGCGGCGGGCGCGCCATCGCTGCGCTCGCCTTCGCGCTCCTCGGCGCAGCCTACGCGGTGCCGCTCGCGCGCCGCGCGGGCTTCGACGTCCCCGGCGCGTTCGGCCGGGAAGGTCCCGCGCCGGAGGCGGGTGCGCTGTCGCTCGCGGCGGACGCCGCGGGCGCGCTCGACCCCGTCGTGCTCTGGGCCGCGCTCGTGCAGGCCGCGCTCGTCGGGATCCTGTGCGTCGTCCATCCCGTGCGTCGCATCGAAGTGGGCCTCGCCGATCGCGGCACGCGCGCGGTGCTCGTCGCCTTCGCGGCGGCGGGGTTGGCGTGCAGCGCGCTCGCGATCGGGCTCGGGGAACGCCTCGCCGGGTTCCTCGGCCAGCGCGAGCACGCCGCGAACGCCGCGAACACGGTGCTGCCCGGCATGCTCGCGGCCCCGTTCTTCTGCGCCGGACTCGCGGC
>DATGPD010000486.1:0-2777 GCA_035305285.1 Planctomycetota bacterium | reverse complement strand
GCGTCCTGGAGTCGATCGAACTGCTCGCGGACGCGGTCGAGAGCTTCCGCGTGCGCTGCGTCGCCGGACTGCAGATCGACCGCGCACGGATCGACGAGTTGCTGCACCGCTCGTTGATGCTCGTGACCGCGCTCGCGCCGCGCCTCGGCTACGACCGAGCGGCCAAGGTGGCGCAGCACGCGCACGCGCGCGGGATCACGCTGCGCGACAGCGTGGTCGAGCTGGGCGTGATGAGCGGGGCAGAGTTCGACCGTCTCGTCCGTCCGGAACGCATGGTCGGGCCGCGCCGCACGCGGCGCTGAGCTTGCGCGACGGGGTGGAGCGCGCCGCGCTGCACCGCGCACGTTGCCGCGATCCACGCGATACGCGCGCGGCGAACGCCAGGGATCGACGAACTTGCGCGCGGGCGCGGGGCATTGTGCCTCGTGCACGGTGTGCAGGCGCGCGCGCAAGGAGGCGCAGCGGGACGCGCAACGCCTGGCCGGGGCGCATGCGTCGAAGTGAGGCCGCGCCGCGCGCGGCGCGGCCGCGGCGCGACGCATAAGCGACCTTCGTCGGGGCGCTTGCACGTGAATGCCCGGGTGCACTTCGCGCGCGATGCCACGAGGGCACCCGAAAGCATGCGTGGCGCGCGGCGCGGCGCGCGCCGGGTCCCCTCCGCGCAACAGCACGCGGTGCGGATCGCCGACCCTGGGCGCACCGTTTGCGATGGGCGGGAGCCGAGGTCATCCCTCGTCCCGAAACGTTTCCTCTGCCCCCACACTCAAAGGAGCACACATGTTTGGTTGGCGTGAACGAACCCTTCTTCTCGGCCTGAGCGGGCTGCTCGCCCTGTCGGCGACGGCGCAAGACCCGACGCGTCCGGATCGCCCGACGACCCGTCCCGGCGACACCACGCCGGCGCCGATGCAGCGCCCGTCGACGACGGGTAACCAGGCCGACAGCGCGCTGGCGACCTGGCTGCTGGTCGACAACGAGAACGAGATCGCGCTGGCGCAGCTCGCGCAGGAGCGCGCCAAGAACGACGAGGTCAAGCAGCTCGCGAAGCGGATGGCCGACGAGCATCGCTCGATGGTGACCAAGCTGCAGAAGTTCGCGAGCGGCACGGGCCTCGGCACCGGCACCGGCGCGGGGACCGGCACGGATCGCGACCGCGACTCGACGGGGACCACCCGCCGCGAGACCGGCAGCGACACGACGCGTCCGGACCGCACCGGCCAGGACCCCACGCGTCCGGGCCAGGATCCGGACCGTACGGGTCAGGACACCACGCGCCCGGGCGAAGAGACCACGCGTCCCGGTCAGGGCATGGTCGGCCAGCAGGTCGGCAAGCCGCTGGACGTCGCCGCCCTGGCGCGCGACCTCGGCCGCGAGTGCCTCGCGACCGCCCGGCGCGAGCTGGAGCAGAAGAGCGGTGCCGACTTCGACAAGTGCTACGTGGGCATGATGATCGCGGCGCACATGGACGCGGTCGACAAGCTCGAGGTCTTCCGCAACTACGCCTCCGGCGAGCTGCGGCAGGTGATCATGGAGAGCCTGCCGACGGTGCAGGCGCACCTCGAGCACGCGAAGACCGTGATGCAGAAGCTCGAGGGCACCAAGACCGGCGAGAAGGTCGGCAACTGAACGAGCGGCGGCCGGCGTGCCGTGCGGTTCCAGCGAGGGCGCGACCCGCCGGGCGGGCGCGCCCTCGCTTCGTTCCGCCGACCGCAGGGTGCGGAGTGCAGGGTTTGCATCCGCTCCGCGCTGCGTCGCGAGACGCCTGACGGCATGGCCGTTGCCCCGCGCGCGGCACGCATGCGAAGCGGTCCGGCAAGGGTGTCAGGGAAGCGCGCGCCGCCGCGCGCCCGCGCGGAACTCCGGGCCGAGGCCAATCCCCGAAGCGAGAGCCCGATGAACCACGTCCAAGTCAAGGAGTTCTTGTTGCAGGCACTGGAGACCGAGATCGGCGGCGTGCGCATTTACGAGACCGCCCTGGCCTGCGCGCGCGACGCGTCCCTGCGCCAAAAGTGGCGTTCGTTCCTCGACGAGACCAAGACCAACGTCGAGATCCTCGAAGCGGTGTGTGGTCGCCTGGGGATCGACACGGCGGAGGACACGCCGGGCCGGTCGGTCGTCCGCGACCTCGGCCGCTCGCTGGAGCGCGCCATGCGCCGGGCGCTCGAACACGGGGGCGACCTGCGCGACGCGCAGCGGATCGCATGCGAGTGCGTCGGCCTGGCCGAGGCGCACGGCCGGTGCCACCGGGAAGCACTCGCGGTGCCGACGTGGGGCGGCCGCGAACGTGCCCTGGCTCGTGCCGGATCCGGGACACCGGTCCGGCGCGGTGCGTGACGGCGCGGACCTCGCGTGAACGCGAGCCCGCTGCCGGCCGCGCCCGGCGAAGCCCCGCGCGCGTGCGCCGCCGGGACACGCTTCAAGCTGATGACCTACAACGTCCATCGCTGCATCGGGATGGACTTCCGGCACGATCCCGAGCGGATCGCGCGCGTCATCGTCGAACACGACCCCGACATCGTGGCCTTGCAGGAGCTGGACGCCCACCGCCCGCGCTCTGGACGGCATAAGCAGGCGGAATCCATCGCGGAGGTCCTGGGCATGAAGCACCATTTTCACCCCGCCTTCCAGGTGCAGGATGAGCTGTACGGCGACGCCCTTCTCACCCACCACCCCATGGAGCTGATCAAGGCCGGTGAACTCCCTGAAGCCTGGTCGGTGATCTGGAATGAGAAGCGCGGCGCCCTGCTGGCCAAGGTCACCTGCCGTGGTCACGATTG
>DATGPD010000485.1:0-2907 GCA_035305285.1 Planctomycetota bacterium | reverse complement strand
GCCGACGCCGGCGGCCTGCCCGAGCAGCGGTGCCGCCGCGCAGGCCAGGACCAGGGACAGAAGTGGAGTGCGCATCACGATGAGATTCCTTCGGGCGAGGCGGCGGGGGAGTATCGCAAGCGCACACTTGCAGCGTCAATTGCCGGTCGTTCTCCGGACTGATTGCCCGGACACGCCGCACCGGCAAGGCAGACCTGCCGCCCGGCCGCTCCGGAACGTGGCGCGGCAGGCCGTCGCGGCCGGAAGACGCCGACGCGAGCGTCCGCGGCCAGCTGATAGCATCCCGCGCCCATGAACGGCCTCCGCTCGCATCCGGCGCTCGCCGTCTGCACCGCCCTGCTCCTCGCGCTGCCGTGTGCGCCGCAGGACGGGAAGATCGCCTTCACCGGCATGCGCCTCATCCCGATCGAGGGCGAACCGGTGGCCCAGGGCGTCCTCGTGATCCACCGCGGCAAGATCCTGGCGGTCGGCGCGGTGCCCGTCCCGTCCGACGCCGAGGTCGTCGACCTCGGCGGCAAGGTCGTCATGCCCGGGCTCGTGTGCTCGCACAGCCACATCGGGGCGGTCGCGGGAGGCGACGGCAGCGGCCCGCTGCACCCGGACGTGCGCGCGCTCGACGCGATCAACGTGCGCGACCCCGGCATCCAGAAGGCGCAGGCTGGCGGGATCACGACGGTCAACTGCATGCCCGGCTCGGGCCACCTGCTGTCCGGGCAGACGGTGACGATGAAGCTGCGCGACGGACGCACGATCGACGACCTCGTGCTGCGCTTCCCCGACGGCTCGCCCATGGGCGGCATCAAGATGGCGAACGGTACCAACCCGATGAAGGGGCCGCCGTTCGCCGGCACGCGCGGCAAGGCGATGGCGCTGGTGCGCGCGCAGTTCCTCAAGGCGCAGGAGTACCAGGCGAAGGTCGCGGCCGCCGCGGGCGACCCGGGCAAGCTGCCGCCGCGCGACCTCGGCCTCGAAGCACTCGGCGAGGCGCTGTCCGGCAAGCGCATCGTCCACCACCACACCCACCGGCACGACGACATCCTCTCGGTGCTGCGCCTGCAGCGCGAGTTCGGCCTGCGCGTCGTGCTGCACCACGTCAGCGACGGGCACAAGGTCGCCGCGGAGATCGCGGCCGCCGGCGTGCCGTGCTCGGTGATCGTGATCGACAGCCCGGGCGGCAAGCTGGAGGCGGCCGACCTCTCGATGGAGACCGGCGCCGCGCTGGTCGCCGCCGGCGTGCGCGTGGGGTTCCACACCGACGACCCGATCACCGACTCGCGCCTGTTCCTGCGCAGCGCGGCGCTCGCGGTGCGCGGCGGCATGCCGCGCGAGGCGGCGCTGCGCGCGGTGACGATCGAGAACGCGATCATGCTCGACCTCGGCGACCGGATCGGCTCGCTGGTCGCCGGCAAGGACGCCGACTTCATCGTGCTCGACGGCGACCCGCTGTCGGTGCGCACCCACGTGCTGCAGACCTGGGTCGACGGCCGGAAGGTGTTCGATCGCGACGATCCGCAGGACCGCCTGTGGGCCACCGGCGGCTACGGCGCGAGCGACGGCCAGGCGTTCTCGCTGTGCTGCTTCGGCCAGGAGGGCGCCTGATGCGCGCGCCCGCGTGGTTGTTCGCGTGGTGCTGCGCCGCCAGCGCCGCGGCGCAGGTCGTGGTGCAGGCCGACACCCTCTACACCGGCGCCGGGCCGGCGATCCGCGACGGCGTCGTGGTCATCGAGGGCGGCAAGGTGACCGCGGTGGGCCCGGCGGCGACTACGCCGGCGCCCGGAAGCCTGCCCGTGCTGCGCTGCGCGGTCGCCACTCCCGGACTCGTCGACGCGCACAGCGTCGTCGGCCTCGCCGGACACCTCAACCAGCCGCACGACCAGGACCAGCTCGAGCGCTCGACCGCGATCCAGCCCGAGCTGCGCGCGATCGACGCGTTCAACGCGCGCGAGAAGCTGGTCGGCTGGCTGCGCTCGTTCGGGATCACGACGGTCCATACCGGCCACGCGCCGGGGATCCTGGTCTCCGGGCAGACGATGGTCGTCAAGACGACCGGGCGCGGCGCCGACCAGGACGTGCTCGTGCCGTGCGCGATGATCGCGTGCACGCTCGGCGAGCAGGCCACGACCGGCGACGGGCCATCCACGCCGAGGACGCGCAGCAAGGCGGTCGCCATGCTGCGCGCTGCGCTGCTCGAGGCGCAGGAGTACGCGCGCAAGCGCGCGCTCGAGGACGAGAGCAAGCGACCGGCGCAGGACCTGAAGCTGGAGGCGCTGGCCCGCGTGCTGCGCCGCGAGGTCCCCCTGCTCGTCACCGCGAACCGCGAGCACGACATCAGCGCGGCGTTGCGCCTCGCGCGCGAGTTCGATCTGCGCATCGTGCTCGACGGTGCGGCGGAGAGTTACCTGATCCTGCCGGAGATCGCCGCCGCCGGAGTCCCGGTGATTCCGCACCCGCCGATGGCGCGCACGTCGGGTGCGCTGAAGAACGCGACGATGGAACTGCCCCGACTGCTCGCCGACGCCGGCATCCCGTTCGCGATGCAGAGCGGCTACGAGAGCTACGTACCGAAGACCCGCGTCGTCCTGTTCGAGGCGGCGATCGCGATGCGCGAGGGTCTGGCCTACGAGCGCGCGCTCGCCGCGATCACCCTCGATGCCGCGCGCCTGCTCGGCGTCGACGCGCGGGTCGGCTCGCTCGAGCCGGGCAAGGACGGCGACGTCGCGCTGTTCGACGGAGACCCGTTCGAGTACACGACGCACTGCATCGCGACCGTCATCGACGGCGTGGTGCACGGCAAGTGACGGAGCGGGCGCGTCACACGCCCGCCTGCGCGAGCGCGGTGAGCAGCGGGGCCTGCGCCGGCAGGATCTTCACGCGCGCCTCCTCCAGCGGGAACCACGCGCCGCGGTC
>DATGPD010000484.1:0-3489 GCA_035305285.1 Planctomycetota bacterium | reverse complement strand
TCGTTCCGGTTGCCGGGGGGCGCATCTGGTTGAAGGTGCGGACGTTCGACTGGATCGCGTACCTGACGGTCGACCCCGTCACCCGGATCGCGACCCAGACTTTGGTCCGCGACGTCGACGTGCTCGGGTTCCTCGACGAGGGCACGGCGATCGGCTGGACGTCCCACGGCGGGAGCCGCCGGATCGTGCGCGTCGACGTGACGACCGGCGAACAGGCGGAGCTCTTCCCGCGCGCATCCCGTCGGATGCGCGCGCCATGACGGGTCGCGACGCCGAGAGCGCCCGCCGTCAGGTCGTGACGTGCTGCCTCGGTGCGCGTCCGACGGCAGTGCTCTCGGGGTCGAGTGCCCCATCGAAGGACCCGCGCGCCACGACCACGGCGGCAGGCACGCGCCGGACGTTGCTCGCCTCTCGCGACCGGAGAACGGGCGGAGCCTCCTCGAGCGCTGCGTCGGCAAGCGCGCGCGATGACGGATGCCGGCGCGAGGGTGGCGTGAGGTCGTGCTGCGCGCCCCGGCGCGCACTCGCCGGCCGCGTCCTCGAGGAGCAGCTCTCGAGCGTTGTGGTCGACCGAGACCGCAGGTGGGCGCGGTCTCGCGGAGCGAGCGCTCGTGATCGCGAGCGGTGACGCTGACGACGCTCGTGGCAAGAGCACGCGGCGCGCATGACGACCCAAGCTTCGCGGCACTCGCCGCACGGCAGTCGGCTGGTTGCTCGGTGATCGGTGCGGCGCCGCGTCGTCGCGCGCGAACCCCGTTCCAGGCCGACGACCACCCTAGGGCTGCTCCCGGCGGCCGCTTCTTCGGGCGGTGCCGAGAAGGGGTTCCGCAGTGTGCACGGAAGTGCATGCAGAGAAGATGCTTATGATCATCGACGGGCTGTCGGAGCGGGTCGACCGCCTCATTGACAAAAATTCTTGTCAATGCTCCCATCTCGCCGTGCGCGAAGTCGAAGTGATCGACGACCCGGCCGCCGCGACCACGGCCCTGGAGCCGACGCGCAGCCGGCTGCTCGCCGAGCTGCGCGAGCCTGCGAGCGCGGCCGCGCTCGCGCAGCGCCTCGGCATCGCGCGCCAGAAGGTGAACTACCACCTGCGCGCGCTGGAGGCGCACGGGCTCGTGCGCGAGGTCGACACGCGGCGCTGGGGCGGGATCACCGAGCGGCGTCTCGTCGCGACCGCGCAGTCCTACGTCGTGTCGCCGACCGCGCTCGGGCCGGCGGCCAATGACCCCGCGCGCGCAGCCGACCGCATGTCGGCGAGCTACTCGATCGCGCTCGCGGCGCGCGTCGTGCGCGAGGTGAGCCAGCTCGCGCAGCGCGCGGCCGAGACCGACAAGCGGCTCGCGACCCTGTCGATCGACACCGAGATCCGGTTCCGCAGCGCCGCCGAGCGTGCGGCCTTCAGCCAGGAACTGGCCGCGCACGTCGCCGCGCTCGCGGCGCGCTACCACGACCCGTCCGCTCCGGGCGGCCGCTTGCACCGCCTGGTCGTCCTCGCCCATCCGCTCGGATCGTCCGAGCCTGCTTCCACGTCCCCGAACGAGTCCCCGCCATGAGCGTCAAGCAAGATCCGTCCGGACGCCGCAGCGTCCAAGTCGAAGTCGAAGTCCCCGGCACGCCGGAAGAGGTCTGGGCCGCGATCGCCACCGGACCGGGGGTCTCGGCGTGGTTCGTGCCGACCCGGATCGACGGCCGCGTCGGCGGCAAGATCGCGCTGGACTTCGGCGGGGGCATGGTGTCGAGCTCCGAGATCACGCAATGGGAGCCGCCGTACCGCTTCGTGGCCGAGGACCGCACCTGGCTGCAAGGCGGGCCGCCCGTCGCCACCGAGTGGATCGTCGAGGCGCGCGCCGGCGGCACGTGCGTCGTGCGCGTCGTGCACAGTCTGTTCGCCGACACCGCCGACTGGGACGACCAGCTGGAGAGCACCGAGAACGGCTGGCCGGGCTTCTTCCGCGTGCTGCGCCATTACCTCACGCATCATCGTGGCCAGCGCAGCGCGAAGATGCAGGTGATGGTGCCGGCGTCGGGCACCGTCGACGAGATCTGGGCGACGCTCGCGCGCGCGTTCGGCATCGAGTCGGCGCAGCCCGGCCAGCGTGTGCTGGCGCGTGCCGGCGACGCGCCGCCGCTCGAAGGCGTCGTCGAGCACGTCGACCGCGTGCCGCAGGGCACCGGCGTGCACGCCAGGCTCTCCGCGCCTGCTCCCGGCGTGCTCCTGCTGAGCGCCATGGCGTGCAGCGGGATGCAGATGGCGATGCTGCAGGCCTACTTCTACGGCGACGGCGCCGAGGCCGCGGCGCGCGACCAGGCGGCGTGGCAGGCATGGCTCGGCCAGCACTTCCCTGCTCCGACAACCGACCACGCGCAGGCGTGATCGGGGCGGCCGCCGCCTGCGCGGTCTGCCATGGATGCCGTGTCGCGGTTCGCCGCGTGCCGTGATATGCGCGGCGGGGTCGGCAACGGTTCGTGATCCGCCGCGGGTGACGCGGCGGTGTGAAGCGCCGGGCCGGCGAACGACGCGGCGATGCGGGTGCACCTTGCGCCGTCGCCGGGCCATGCACGCGCGCAACCGTCGCGATCGCGTGCCGGGCATCGTCGGGAGCGCCGACTGCGGGCGTCCACTTGCCCGTGCCGGCCGCGTTCGTTCCCGCGTGGCTCACGCGGGCAGTCTCCTCTTTCGTTCCGCGCGCTTGCCGTCAGCTGCCGTTGCCCAACTCGGGGTCGGCGGGGTGCGCGGCGCACTGACTGTCCCACCCGTGAGCGCAGGCGGTCCGTCGACCTCACCAGCAGTCGCGGCCGCCTTTGCAGCGGGCCGTCAGCGTCCGAGCGCGCAGCCGTCCTTGCGCGATTCCGACGCGCCGATCCACACGCCGCGCGCGGCGTCGAAGCCGATCGCCTGGTAGCCGCCAAACGCGGCGTCGCCCCGGCGCATCTCCACGCTGTGTCCGCGGCGGCGCAGTTCGGCCAGCACCTTCGGGTCGAAGCCGGGCTCGACGAACACCTTGCCGCCGTCGCGCATCACTTCACCGATCGGCGACGACGATCCCTCGTGCCGGATGCGCGGCGCGTCGCCGGCCTCCTGCAAGCTCATGCCGAAGTCGATGATGTTGATCAGGATCTGCACGTGGCCCTGCGGCTGCATGTCGCCGCCCATCACGCCGAAGCTGAGGAAGGGCACGCCGTCCTTGATGACGAACGCCGGGATGATCGTGTGGAACGGGCGCTTGCCCGGCGCGTAGCTGTTGGCGCGCCCCGGGGTGAGGTCGAACAGCTCGCCGCGGTCCTGCAAGCCGAAGCCCAGGTCGGGCGGCGTGATGCCCGAGCCGAAGCCGCGGAAGTTGCTCTGGATCAGCGAGACCATGTTGCCGGCGGCGTCGGCGGTGGTCAGGTAGATCGTGTCGCCGTCTCTGGTGGCCGGGTTGCCCGGCTCGTCGGCGGTCGCGGCGCGCTGATCTCGATGTACCGGGCCGCGCGCCAGGTCCAGCC
>DATGPD010000483.1:0-2767 GCA_035305285.1 Planctomycetota bacterium | reverse complement strand
CGCGACGTCGCCGAGCAGGAAGGCGTGCAGACCACGACGACGACGTGGCAGTTCACCGACGGTACGTGCGACCAGCGCGTGCGCGTCGAGGTGCTGACCGGCTCGCTCCCGGTCGGCGACGAGCGGTTGGTCTCGGGCGAGGCGTGCACCGAGGACTCGCCCGCGCTCCTCGCCCGCGCGCTGCGCGTCTCGATCGCGCCGCGCGAGTGGGCGCGCGCCGGCGTGCTGCCGCCACCGGGCAGGATGGCCACCGCGTACCGCGACCACCTCGTCGCGATCGCCCGGAGTCTCGTGACCCTGCCCGGCGTGCGCGGCGCGGGCGACTACGCGCGCGGCGAGGGGATCGTCACCAACCTCGAGTTCGACACGACGCTCGGCTTCGTGCGCCTCGGCCTCGCCGTCGGCGACCACGACCTGCTGGCGCGCGGCGCGTGGAGCGCGCGCCACCTGGTCGACCACGACCTCGACCGCGAGAGCGGGCTGCCCTTCTGCCACGGCCCCGACCACCGCGCGAACCCGCCGGAGCCGGGCCACTGCTGGCTGCACGGAGTGCTCCTCACCGGATGCGTGCTCGCCGACGACGACCTGCTCGCCGGCGCGGCGAGCATCGCGCGCGGGCTGGCGCGCCACCCGCGCGTCCGCCCGCAGCGGCGCGCGCACGACCGCGCGCGCGACGTGGGTTGGCCGCTCCACGAGCTGGAGGTGTTCCTGCGCTTCCGTGCCGAGCCGGCAGTGCGCCGTGCCGCGGACGCGCTCGCCGCCGAGCTGCTCGCGCGCTTCGACCCGCGTGCCGGCGTGGTCCGCTTCGGCGAGGGCGAGCGGCGCGGCGGCTACGAAGAGCGCGCCCTAGTCACCGGGGGGATCCTGATCCCGGCGCTGCGCGCCTATGCCGAGCGCACCGGCGACGCGCGCGCCCGCGCGGTCGTCGCGGAGAGCGAGGCGCGCCTGCTCCATCTGCTCCGCCGCGGGCAACAGGGCATCCCGATCCGCTACTTCGTCGGCCGCGACGGCCTCGGCCGCGAGCTGCGCCTGTCGGGCACGGCGGAGGCGTTCCTCGTGCTCGAAGGGCTCGCCGCCGCGGACTTGCCGCGCGTGCTGGCGCGCGGTCAGGTCGCCGCGTGCCTCGAAGGCGTGCCGCGCGCGGACGCGGACGACGTCGCCACGCAGTTCAGCATCGCGGCGCGCTGCACCTGGGTGCTGCGTTGAGCACGTGCACCGCGGTCAGCGCACGTCGAGCGGACCTTCGAGGATGTCGTCCCCGCGCAGCACGCCGATCTGCAGCGTGCTGCGCCGCGCGTTGGTCAGGAGCTGCGCGAAGGTCTCGAGGCTCGGGATCGCCTGCCGGCTCGTACCCCACGGGGTGGGCTCGATGAAGTACAGCAGCACGTCGCCGGCGCGCAGGTCGGTCTCCGCCGCGGTGCCGTCGGGCGCGACCTCCGCGACGCGCAGCGCCACCGGCACGCGCACGCGCCGGCGCAGGTCGCGCGAGTACGCGCTGCTGACCGCGGCGAGCGTCTGCCGGTCGGTGGTCTCCTCGACGGTCGCGCCGATCGCGCGCGCGACGACGCCCTGCGCCGGCGGCATGGGCACCGGCTTCACCTCCAGCTCGCGCCCGGCGCGGCGGACGGTCAGCGTGAACGCCTGCCCCGGCTGCGCGTGGACCAGGGCGCGCGCGTACTCGACCGCGGTGCGTACCGACTGGCCGCCGGCGGCGACCAGGACGTCGCCCTCGCGCAGGCCGGCGTGTGCGGCCGGGCCGATCGGGTGCACCGCCTGGACCACCAGTTCGCCGTCGCGCTCGGCGACGTCGACCCCGAGCCAGAGCGTGAAGCCCGCCGAGCCGACGAGCAGTTCGTGGAACACGCGCTGGACGGTGTTGACCGGGATCGCGAAGCCGATGTTCTCGGCGTCCGCCGCCATCGCGTTGTTGATCCCGATCAGCCGGCCGGTGATGTCGAGTAGCGCGCCGCCGCTGTTGCCGCGGTTGATCGCCGCGTCGGTCTGCAGCAGGCCGCGCAGGCGCAGGATGCCGCCGTCGGGCGTGCGCGCCGCGATCTCGCGGTCGGTCGCCGACAGCACGCCGCGCGTGACCGTGTTGGCGTGGCCTTGCGGGTTGCCGATCGCGATCACCGTCTCGCCGACCATCAGCGTGTCGGAGTCGCCGATCGCCACCGGCTTGACCTCGTCACCGGGCGGCAGGTCGAGCTGCAGCAGCGCGAGGTCGTGCTCGCGCGAGGCGTTGAGGATGCGAGCCGCGTACTCCTTGCCGTTGCGCAAGCGCACGAGCAGGCGGAAGGCATCCGGGCGCGCGGCGGCCGCGGCGATCACGTGCCAGTTGGTGATCACCATGCCGTTGGCGTCGATGATCACGCCCGAGCCCTGGCCCTGGACGTCGGCGCCGCGGAACGCCGGCCGCTGGTTGCGCGCGACCACGTAGATGCTGACCACCGAGTGCTCGGCGCGCCGGACGGCCTTCACTTCCGGCGTCACACGTTCGTTGAGGTCGGCTTCGTCGAACGGCGTCGCCTGCCCTTCCGCCGGGGCGAGGCGCGTCGGCGTCTGCGCGGCCGGGGCACCGGCGCACGCGACGACCAACGGGAGGAGGGAGAGCAGAGCTGCGCGCATGTCGGGCGATCAGGACCGGGTAGCTGCCCGTCGAGAAGGCGACGGCCGTCGGCGAGGCCGACGGACCGCCTGCGCCGGGGGGCGGTCAGGTTGCACCGCGCACCCCGTCGACCTGGGGTTTCCGACGGGCGGAGGCGGCAAT
>DATGPD010000482.1:0-3067 GCA_035305285.1 Planctomycetota bacterium | reverse complement strand
CGATCGCGGCCGTGTTCCGCTCGTGGCTCGGCAAGCGCGCGGTCGACTACCGCCGCCAGTTCAAGATCACCAGGGACATGGCGGACGGCACCGCGTGCAACGTGTGCACGATGGTGTTCGGCAACCTCGGCAACGACTCGGCGACCGGCGTTGGGTTCACGCGCAACCCGAGCACCGGCGAGAACGCGCTCTACGGCGAGTACCTCACCAACGCGCAGGGCGAGGACGTCGTCGCCGGGATCAGGACGCCCAAGCCGCTTTCCGCGCTGGCCGACGAGATGCCGGAGATGTGGCGCCAGCTCGTCGCGCTGCGCGACCGGCTGGAGCAGCACTACAAGGAGGTGCAGGATTTCGAGTTCACCATCGAGCGCGGCAAGCTGTGGTGCCTGCAGACGCGCAACGGGAAGATGAACGCGCGCGCGACCGTCGTGACCTCGGTCGAGATGGCGGACGAAGGCCTCATCGACCGCACGCGCGCGCTGCTGCGCGTCAACCCGGTGCTGCTCGAACAGCTCCTCGTGCCGACGCTCGCCAAGGGGCACGGGCAGGCCCCGATCGTCACCGGGCTGCCGGCGTCGCCGGGCGCGGCGACCGGGAAGGTGGTGTTCGACGCCGACCTCGCCGAGGCGCTCGGCAAGGCCGGCGAGAAGGTGATCCTCGTGCGCGAGGAGACCCGGCCCGACGACATCCACGGGTTCTTCGTCGCGCAGGGCATCCTCACCAGCCGCGGGGGCAAGACGTCGCACGCCGCGGTCGTCGCGCGCGGGATGGGCAAGCCGTGCGTGGCCGGCTGCGAGGCGCTGGTGATCGACGCGCAGCAACGGGTCGCGCGGGTCGGCGAGCACGTGTTGCGCGAGCACGACGTGATCACGATCGACGGCACGACCGGCGAGGTGTTCGCCGGCGAGGTGCCCACGGTCCCCGCCGAGTTCTTCCCGCAGCTCGACACGCTGCTCGCCTGGGCGGACGAGACCGCGCGCCTGCGCGTGTTCGCGAACGCGGACTCGCCGGCCGACGCCGCGCGCGCGCGGCGCTACGGCGCGCGCGGCATCGGGCTGTGCCGCACGGAGCGCATGCTCCACGACGCGGCGCGGCTGCCGGTCGTGCAGCAGATGATCCTCGCCGACACCGCGGAGGATCGGCAGGCGGCGCTCGACCGACTCCTGCCGATGCAGCGCGCCGACTTCGTCGGGATCCTGGAGGCGATGGCCGGGCTGGACGTGACCGTGCGCCTGCTCGACCCGCCGATCCACGAGTTCCTGCCGACCGTGGAGCAACTGGAGTTCGAGATCCGGCACCTGCGCGACCTGCGCCGCGCGGTGCACAGCATGGGCGAGCTGCCGGACACCCTGCGCCTGCTCGACCCCGAGCTGCACCGCCAGTTCGTCGACAGCCTCGACAGCCTGCACGGCTCGCTGGCGAAGGTGCAGCGCTCGCGCCGGGTCGCGGACCTGCTCGCGCGCAAGGAGGCGATGCTCGCCAAGGTGCGCGCGCTGCGCGAGGTGAACCCGATGCTCGGCCACCGCGGTGTGCGCCTGGGCGTGACGCACCCCGAGATCTACGCGATGCAGATCCGCGCCCTGCTGGAGGCGGCGGCGGAGTGCACGAAGAGGGGCCTCGACGTGCGCCCCGCGATCATGGTGCCGCAGGTGTGCAGCGCGGCCGAGCTGCGCCGGGTGCGCGCGCTGCTCGACGAGATCCGACCGCAGGTGGAGGAACGGTACGGGTGCCGCCTGCAGGTGCGCTTCGGCACGATGGTCGAAGTCGTGCGCGCCTGCCTGCGCGCCGGCTCGCTCGCCGAAGTCGCCGAGTTCTTCTCGTTCGGCACGAACGACCTCACCCAGGCGGTGTTCTCGTTCTCGCGCGAGGACGCGGAGAGCAAGTTCCTGCCCTTCTACCGCCAGGAAGGGATCTTGCGCGACAACCCCTTCGAGGTGCTCGACGTCGACGGCGTCGGTCGCCTCATGCGGATCGCGGTCGAGGACGGGCGCCAGGCGCGGCCGGACCTGGAGATCGGGATCTGCGGCGAGCACGGCGGGCACCCCGACTCGATCCGCTTCTGCCACCTGCTCGGTCTCGACTACGTGTCGTGCTCCGCGCCGCGCGTGCCGATCGCACGCCTCGCCGCGGCGCAGGCGAAGCTGCGGGAGCGGGAGTACGCGGGGAAGGAGCTGGTGGGGGTCGCGTCGGATTGAGGGCGCGGCGGCGGCGCGTTCCGTGGCGCGGGTGCGGAGGTCGCCAGCAGGTCGCGGCGTGAACGCCCGGGCCGGGATCGATGGCGCCGGATGGGTGACGCGGGTCCTGGGAGGATGCGACACCCCGTAGCCGGCGCATTCCCGATCGTGGTCGCGTGCGTCCGCGCCACGTCGCGCTGCTAAGCTCGCCGCGCCTCGCCTCCGGATCCGAGCCTTCGATGAGGATCGCACTCGCGCAGACCCGCCCCGTACGCGGCGACATCGCCGCCAATCTCGCCGCGCACCACACCCTGCTCGACCGCGCCCTCGAGCGCGACGCACGCCTCGTCGTGTTCCCGGAACTGTCGATCACCGGCTACGAGCCGCGCCTCGCCCGGGAGCTGGCGATGGAGGTCA
Source organism: Planctomycetota bacterium (assembly GCA_035305285.1). Taxonomy (GTDB): domain Bacteria; phylum Planctomycetota; class UBA1135; order UBA1135; family UBA2386; genus DATGPD01. Next base: position 476 of record DATGPD010000482.1, on the reverse strand, counting down.
ACGACCCGCGCCTCGACCCGCTGCAGCGCACGAGCGATGCCAGCGGCGCCACGATCGCGGTCGGGGTGCCGATCCGCACGCCGGACAAGCCGCACATCGCGCTCGTCCTCTTCGAGCCGCACGCGCCACGCCGCTTCTACGCCAAGCAGTGGCTGCACGCCGACGAGCTGCCGTTCTTCTCGCCGGGCGACGGTTCCAACCGCATGCTCGGCGAGAAGCCCCGGATCGCGCTCGCGATCTGCTACGAGCTGTCGGTCCCCGACCACGCCGCCGCGTCCGTCGCCGCCGGCGCACAGGTCTATCTGGCGAGCGCCGCGAAGAGCGCGACCGGCGTCGCCCAGGCCCACGCGCGGCTGGCCGCGGTGGCGCGCGAGCACCGGATGCCGGCGTTGCTGGTCAATGGCGTCGGGCCGGCGGAGGACTTCGTGGGTGCCGGCGGGACGGTGGCGTTCGATGCGCGCGGGGAGGTGGTGGCG
>DATGPD010000481.1:0-7631 GCA_035305285.1 Planctomycetota bacterium | reverse complement strand
GTGTTCGGGGCCGAGGCGGCACAGGCCAGCGCGATCCCCTGCGCTCCGAAGAGCGTGCTCAGCAGCAGCACGAACACCGTCGCGACCTGGCGCGCGTCGATGCCGCCGAGCACGGTCGCGAGCGTGGCGAACGGGACCTGCACCACGAGCAGGAGCATCGTGCTGGCGAACAGACCGCCCGCCTTGGCGAACAGGATCGCGCCCGGGCTCAGGCCGGCGAGCTGCAGCACGCCGAGCGTGTCGCCTTCACGCTCCTCGGCGAGCGCCGAGGAGGACGGGCCGATCGCGATCGCGGCGAGGAACAGGAAGTCGATCGTGACGAGGGCGGAGAACAGGTCGAGCCCGCTCGCCCCGACCGCGCCGCGACCCGCCGCGGTCACGACGACCGCGAACATCAGCAGGAGCGCGAGCGTGGCGCGTGCGGCGACCCAGCCGGGTGCCCGCAGGTGCTGGCGTAGCCCGCGCAGCGCGAGGTCCAGCGCGACGTTCATTCGCCGACGCCGGGCTCGGTCAACTCCAGGAACGCCTCGTCGAGCTGGCGGCGCACCGGCGTGAAGCTCTCGATAACGGCGCCGTCCTGCAGCGCGGCGGCGAGCACGCGGTTGGCCACGCCTTCGTCGGCCGCGGTGATCACGAATTCGCGGTCGTCGTCGTGCGCCTCGACCGCGCTCACGCCTGCGACCGCGCGCAGCGCCGCCGCGAGCCCCGGGCGCGGTGCCGCCACTTCCAGGCGCCAGGTCGGTGCGCCGCGGCCGCGGTGCAGGAGGTCCTGCATCCGCCCGGTGTACTTCACGCGCCCGCGGTCGATGATCGTCACGCCCGAGCAGAGGCTGGCGAGTTCGCTCAGGATGTGGCTGCTGATCAGGATCGTCTTGCCGAGCCGGGCCAGCTCTTCCAGGATCCCCATCAGTTCGATGCGCGCGCGCGGGTCGAGCCCGCTCGCCGGTTCGTCGAGCAGGAGGAGCTTGGGGTCGTGCACCAGCACGCGCGCCAGGCTCACGCGCTGCTCCATGCCGCGCGACAGCGAGCGGATCAGGTCGTGCCGCCGGGCGTGCATGTCGGTGAGCTGCAGCACGTCGTCGATCACCCGGTCGCGCTGCGGCAGCGGCAGGCCGTACGCGGCGCCGAAGAAGTCGAGGTACTCGTGCACCGTCATCTGCCGGTACATGCCCAGGTGGTCGGGCATGTAGCCGATGTGGCGGCGGACGGCGTGCGCCCGGGTCTTCACCGAGTCGCCGAACACCTCGATCGAGCCGCGCTGGAAGTCGAGCAGGGTCGCGATCGCCTTCAGCGTGGTCGTCTTGCCGGCGCCGTTCGGGCCGACGAAACCGTGGATCTCGCCGCGCGGGATCGTGAACGACACTTCGTCGAGCGCGGTCCGCCCGCCGAACGAGATCGACAGGCGGTGGATCGACAGCGCGAGGTGGTGCGTCGCCCGGTCAGCGGTCGGCGCGGCGGCGTGGTCGGCGGAAGTCATCGGTTCAAGTCGAAGTCGAGCAGGATGTGGCTGTCCTCGGCGCCCAGGTCGCCGGCGTCGAGGTGCAGCGCGTCGGGCGAGCGGAACAACACGAACACGCGTTCGCCGTGCATCGCCGGCACCGGGGTGGCAGCGGAGACGAGCTGCAGGCGCTCGCACACGAGCAGCAGCGCCGGTTCGTCGAGCTCGAGCGGCATGACCGGCCCCCCGTAGCGCACCTGCAGCTCTTCGCGGAGGAGCGTGCCGTCGGCACTCAGCCGTGAGATGCGGCCGTGGCGCACGAGGTAACCGCCGAGCGGGGGGCCGAGGCTGCCGCCTTCGACTTCCAGCACCTCCCGGGATCCGTCCTGCATCGCCCGCAGGCGCGGCAGGTCCGCGATCCGGTAGTGCGCGCGGTGCACGAGCCCGCGCGCGCTGAACATCGGCATCGACACCTCCAGGGTTCCGTTCGTCCCGTTGTCGATGGTGCCGTCGACCGCCTCGCGCGTCTGCGCGGTCGACAGCAGGCTCGCCTCGGCGCGCGGCCGGATCTCGCGCCGGCCACCAGTGGTGACGAACGCGTTGGTGTACTGGGTGACCGCGAGTTCGCCGTCACCGCACACCTTGCCGTAGGCGATCGTGCGCACGCGCGAGACCTCGTCGTAGCCGCGTGCGCCGAGCCAGCCGAACAGCACCGTGAACGCCGCGACGATCGCGAGCAGGTAGGCGATCGACAGCCGCCAGTCGATGCGCCGGCGCGCGAGCAGCCAGTGCACCGGGCCGACGCAGCCGACGTAAGCGAATGCGGCGAGGAAGATCAGCTCCCAGGGATGGTCGGGCAGCAGGGCGAGCTGCAGCGTGCGGAGCACGTCGGGGGCGCGCGCCTGGGCGGGCGGCTGGATCTCCTTGGGCGGCAGCGGCGGACGCTCCAGGTCGCCAGGCTTCAGCGCGCCGAGCGGCCGGTCGTGGCGCACGGCGCGCCCGGCGCCGACGGCGAAGTGCGGGCGCGGGTCGTCGAGCAGCGCGAGCGGGCCGGCGCCGAAGGTCGGCGGGCGCCCGTCGCGCGGCACGAGGTGCACCGTGTTGCCGGCACGCAGCCACGCGAGGAACGCGCCGGCGCGCGCGTCGTCCCATTCCGGCGCGAAGTCGAGCACGACGTGTGCGAGCGCTTCCGCCGCGCCGGGCACTGCCGGGAACCACGCAGCCGGGAACGTCGGCATCTCGTTCACCGGCTCGCGCATCGTCTGTCCCTCGTGCAGCACGACGAGCCCGCGCCACGCGACGCTCGGCGCGGGGCGCACGGCGTTGCGCGCGAAGCGGGCGCTCGCCCAGCGCAGCCACCAGGAGCCGTCGATGTCGCTGACGAACGGATGGAACTGGACGACGCGCGTCGCGCCCGGCGCGAGGTAGCAGCGCTCCACGATCGGCGCGCCGACGTCGGTGAGCCCGTTGGACTCGATGAGCAGCAGGACGTCGTCGAACGGCGCGTTCCCCGGGTTGTGCACGACGACGGTCAGCGGGTTGAAGAACCCCGGCGCGACGTGCACGCCGTCGAATCCCCAGGCCATCTCGCGGACCTCCTGCGCCGGCGCGCAGTCGCGCAGCGCGCCGATCGCGAGGACGACCGTCATGGCACGAACGACCGTTTTCAAGGTGCGGAGTCTATCTGTCCGGTGCAAGAGCCCGGGGGCCGGCGGGTGCTCGGTGCGAACCGGACCACCGGACGCCGAGCGCAGGCCATCCGTCGGCTTCACCGGTAGCTGCCATGGCGTTGGCAACGGGTGGCCGCGCGTCGCGCGGCGGACGAGTGCGGCAATCATCGGCCCGCCATCTCCCGCGCCAGCCTGGCGCTGCGCGTCCGCAGGATGCCGGCCGCCGTTCCGCAGGCGCAAAGGGCCGCGAACAGCAGGCGTTCGGACGACCGTTGCGATGGCTCCGGAAGCGGGAGTCCGAGCACCATTGCCATCACTGCCACCATCGTCAGCGCGCCGACCGCCCGGGGCGCCGGGCAGCGGTGCAGCGCGTAGTACTCGCCCAGTGCGTCCCCGAGTGAGGCACCGAGGGCCGTCCCCATCCAGAACTCCGTGCGAAGACGTCTTGGTGCGTTCGGCAGGAAGACGGCGGCGCAGGCCACGGCCGCGAGCCAGCCCGTGGTCCATCGCGCCGGCCGGATCGCGGAGAGCCACGCGTCGTTCTCGTCGCCGGTGCGTGCGAGCAAGGGCACCGTGCCGGCGGCGAGGTGCGCGGTGCATTCCCCGGCGGCGAGCGCCAGCGCGACCACGAGGGTCGCGGCGACCGCCGCGCGCAGCACGACCGGTGCGCGTGCCGCTGCGGCGGCGCGCAGCTCGCACGCGGCGACCAGCAGGGCGGGGCGCAGGCCCGCCGGCGCGTGGGTCAGGGCCGAGACGCGATCACTCGTCATGGCGGGCGGCAGGGGGAAGGATGCGTGTGCCGCGGCGACCGCACCGACGGCGACGACGAGGAGCGCGTACACGATCGCGGGCCTACTCACCGGTGTGCGACCGCATTCAGTTCGCGCGCGCGGCGGTGGCTTCCGTGCCAGAGGAACGCGGCCAGCGTCGCGTAGGTCGCGGCGTGGAACATGAAGTAGACCTCGCCTGACTGCGGCGTGACCACGTAGGCGAGCCCGACCATGGCGGCCACGATGCCGACCATCGTCAGCACGCCGGCCGCTCCGGGCGCGCGGCCGCGCCTGAGCGCGTAGCGTTCCCCGACGGCGTCGCCGAGCGCCACCGCTCCGGCCACCATCAGCCCGAACTCGAGCCCGCCTTCGCGCAGCGGCATGGTCGACCAGGTCGCGGCGAACCCGAGCAGGCAGAGGCCGGTCGTGGACCAGCGCGCCCGGCGGACCGCGCGCAGCCAGGAGATCGGCGAGCGTCCGGTCAACCCGAGCAGGGGCACCACCCCCGCGTCGAGGTGGACGGTCAGCGAGCGCGCCGCGATCAGAGGGGTGGCCAGCGTCACCGCGAGCCCGATCAGCAGCCCCGTCGGGACTGCGTTGAGCCCTCGCGGACGGCTCGCGTGGACCACCCCGAACACCGCGACGAGCGTGACCCAGGTCCCCACTCCGCCGGTCGCGACGCGCCTGCCGAGCATGCTGATCGCCCCGCTGCCCCGGGCGAAGCGGGCACGCACCGGGCGAAGCGACCGACGGCGCGCTCGCTCCGGCACGCCGCCGTCGAGCGAGAACCGCACCACGGCCCACGCGATCGCGCCGACCGCGATCGCGACGTGCAGCACGATGCCGGGCACGACCTCGCCGATCGCGCCCGTGCGGAGGTACGCGAGCAGCACCGGAACCTGGAGCCGGCCGAGGCTCGAGATCCACGTCGTCGGCGGCAGGATCCGCTCGAGAGCATCCGGTCCGAACGTCAGGCTGAACACCAGCAGCGCCGCCTGCACGGTGGCGTGCAGCGTGCTCGGGGCGCGGGCGGACGCGGCCAGCGCGAGCGCGTACACCGCGGCGGTGTACGCGCCGAGCACCGCCACGGTCGCGACGATCGCGTCCGCGTTCGTCCCGCCGAGCGCGATCGCGAGCCAGAGGAACGGCACCTGGACGAGCAGCACGAGGATCAGCGCGACGAGCGCGGCGCACGACTGGCCGACGAGGAACGCGATCGGACCGACGCCGGCGAGGCGCAGCAGCGTGCCCGTCCCGTCCCGCTCGCGCAGCGCGAGCGCCGGGAACCAGGTGATGCCGCACACCGCGGCGAGCACCCAGTTGACGTGGCCGAACCACGCGAGGACCGCCTGCCCCGGCGCCGCGAACAGACCGCGCACGCCCACGGCAAAGCCGAGCGCGACGACGAGCGCCGCGGTGGCCGCCGTGCGCACCAGGACAGGCATGCCCAGGAACGAGGCGGCACGCAAGTCGCGCGCGGCGATCAGCAGCGCGGGCCTCACGCCGGACAGCATTCCCGGCGGCGTCGCTGCGTGGTCACTCGCCATGGAGACGACGGGCGAAGTCGTGGTTGCGCGCGGAGAACCCGAAGGCATGCGCGGCGTACGAGAGCGGGATACCGACGAAGATGCTCCGGGGATCGGCCACGGCACGTGCCGCGGCCAGCAGGAGTGGCAGCAGGCCGGACGGGAGGACGGCCAGCAGCGCGCGGGCGAGCGGGGCGCGGGTCGACCGCAGCCCGTGGCCCTCGGCGAAGGGATCCACGAAGTACGGGAACGGGGCGTGGATCGCGGTTGCCACCAGCATCACGGGTCGGTCGAGGGAGACCGCGATCGCGACCAGACGGGCCGGCACCGCGAACACGCGGACTGCGAGCATGTGCTCACGCGCGCAGCGCTGCGCCGGCCCGGCTTCACGCGCCTGCCCCCCGCCGGCGGCGCCGGTAGACCCACCATTCGGCGCAGGCGAGCAGCAGCGCGCATGCGACCAGCGGTTGCCACAGCGTGCCGGCGACCGCGGCCTCCGCCGCCCTGGTCTCGACCGACAGCTCGCCGATCGCCAGCGCCTCGGGCGCGGCGAGCGTCGATTCGCGGAGGTCCAGCAGGCCGACTCCGATCCGGCGCGGTGCGACCCCGTCCTCGATCGTCCACACGCCGGCGCGGGGAGCGCGTGCGCCGCGCACGAAGCCGTCGTCACCGGCGCGCAGTTCGCTGCGCGCGCCGTCCGGCCCGCGCAAGGCGACGCGCGCGCCGGGCGCGGCCGCAAGCGGCGGCAGTGTGCCGGTACGCGCGCCGGGCACGTCGCGCAGTCCGACCGCGTCGCGCGCGATCCCGAGCAGGTTGTCGACCAGGACGGGGAACGCGATCCGGTACGGCAGGGTGGACCGCTCCGGGTCGAACAGCAGCCCGTACGCCACCTGGTCACCGAGCGCGGCACGGTGGCGCACGAGCAGCGGTCCGCGCGCGGCGTGCACCAGCGTGGTGAACCCGGCGCGCTCGACGTCGGCCTCGGTCTGCTCCGCGCGCAGGCGCACGTCGTCGAGCAGCACGAGGTCCTCCAGTTCGACGTGCGCGAGCAGCGGGTCGAGTCGGTCCTGGTCGATCACCCGCCCCTCCTCGGCGACCACCTCGACGACGTCGGCGAGCGCCTCGGGCACCGCGCCGACGCTCAGGGTCACGGGTGCGGCCAGCTCGCCGCCGAGCGGTGTCTTGCCGATCACGAGGTCGGGCGTCGGCCCACCGTCGAGCGCGACGTCGTCGCTCGCCGCGAGCGCGCGCGCGAACGCATCGAGCCCTTCGTCGAGACGGACGCGCAGCGGGCGGTTCGGCGGCAGGGCGAGGCAGGCGACGTCGTCGGCGGCGAGCGCGTCGAACCCGTCGGGCACGAGGCGCAGGGTCAACATCGCCGCGTCCTGGGACGCCACCGCGTCGGCAGGAAGCTGTGCTTCCACCCGCTCGGGTACGTCCGGGCCCGGCGCGACGGCGATCTCGGCGTGCAGTTCGCCCTCGACCTCGATGCGCAGCCGGGCGGTCGGCGGCGCCCCACCGGCCGGCGCGCTCGCGGCGACCGCGGCGAACACGTGCCACGTGCCGCCCGCCTCGCGGCGCGCGGCGAGGCGCACGATGCCGAGGTTCGGGCCGGCCGCGGGCAGCGTCTCGCACCTGAGCGGGAACGGCAGGTCGAACCCCGCGACGTCGTCCAGCGCGCCGTCGGTGAGCAGGATGACCTCGCGCAGCGCGCGCTGGCTGCCGAGCGCCGCGGCGAGGCGCAGCGCGCTGCCGAGGTCGCCGCCGACTTCCTCGACCTCGACCCCGGTGAGCGCGGCGGTGAACGCGCGGCGGTCGCCGGTGAACGGCGCGTTCAGCTCGGCGCCGGCGGCGAACGACACGAGCGCCAGCTCGGCGCCGCCGTGCGCCGCGAACAGCTCGGCGGCGCGCTCCTTGGCGAGGTCGAGCCGGCTGCGCCCCTGGGCGTCGCGCGCCGCCATGCTCGCCGAGCGGTCGAGCAGCACGACGACCGAGGCGCCGACCGCCTTGCTGCCGAACAGCGGCTGCGTCGCGGCGAGCGCGAGGAGGGCGAGCAGCGCGATCTGCAGCAGGAGCGAGGCGTCGCGGCGCAGGCGACGCAGCGGCGCATTGACCCGCTCGTCCTGCAGCGTCTGCCGCCACAGCAGGAGCGAGGGCACGCGTCGCGGCGGCCGGCGCAGGCGCAGCATGTACAGCAGCACGAGCGGCGCGAGCAGCGCGAACATCC
>DATGPD010000480.1:0-2446 GCA_035305285.1 Planctomycetota bacterium | reverse complement strand
TGCTGGCCCACCACCCGGGCCTGCGCGCGACCGCCCTGATGACCGCGCGGCCGGGGACCGCCCCCGAGCCGCCGGCCGGCCCGCACGACCTCCACGTCGACGCGTTCGACGCCGATCGGCTCGCCGACGTCGACGGCGTGTTCCTCTGCACGCCGCACGCGGCCGCGTTCGCGCTCGCGCGCGAGGCGCTGCGGCGCGGCGCCAGGGTCGTCGACCTCTCGGCCGACTTCCGGCTGCGCGACCCGGCGGCGTACGCCGCGACCTACGGCCACCCGCACCCGTGCCCCGAGCTGCTCGCCGAAGCGGTGTACGGGTTGACCGAGCACGCACGCGCGCGCCTCGCCGGCGCACGCCTCGTCGCCAACCCGGGCTGCTACCCGACCTCGATCCTCCTGCCGCTCGTGCCGCTGCTGCGCGCCGGCCTGATCGACCGCGACGCGCCGATCGTCGCCGACGCCAAGAGCGGGACGTCGGGCGCGGGCAAGGCGCCGACGGCGCGCACCCACTTCGGCGCGGTGCACGAGAACTTCCTCGCCTACGCGGTAGGCACCCACCGGCACGCGCCCGAGATCCGCCAGGAGGCAGGGTTCGACCGGATCACCTTCGTCCCCCACCTCCTGCCGGTGTTCCGCGGCATCCTCACCACGATCTACCTGCAGCCCGCGCCCGGCGTCGGCGCCGACGAGGTTCGCGCGTGCCTGCGGGAGGCCTACGCCGGCGAGCGGTTCGTGCGCGTCTACCCGCGCGGCCTGCCCGAGCTGAGCCGCGTACAGCGCACGAACTTCTGCGACCTCGCGGTCGCCGGCGCCGGCGCGCACGTGGTCGTCGTCTCGGCGATCGACAACCTGGTGAAGGGCGCCTCCGGCCAGGCGCTGCAGAACATGAACGTCGTGCTCGGGCTGCCCGAGGACGCGGGGCTCGCGCCATGAGGCTGCTGGTCAAGGTCGGCGGGGCGCAGCTGGAGGAAGACGCGGGCCGCCGCGACCTCGCGCGCGCGCTCGCGCGCGCGCGCGACGCGGGGCACGCCCCGATCCTCGTGCACGGCGGCGGCAACCAGATCCGCGCGCTGACCCGCCGGCTCGGGCTGGCGGAGCGCTACGTCGACGGCCTGCGCGTCACCGACGCGGAGACCGCGGACGTGGTGCTGATGACGCTCGGCGGGCTCGTCAACCGCCAGCTCGTCGCCGCACTGCAGGCGCACGGCGTGCCGGCGGTCGGCCTGACCGGCGCGGACGGGCTGACATTCACCGCCGCGCGCCACGCGGTGCGCGGCGAGGACCTCGGCTACGTCGGCACGGTGCACGAGGTGCGTCCGGGCCTGGTCGAGACGCTGCTCGCGCAGGGCTTCGTGCCGGTGATCGGCACGATCGCGCCGCTCGATCCGGGACAGGACGCGCCCGGAGACCGCTTCTACAACGTCAACGCCGACCACGCGTGCGGCCCGCTCGCGCGCGCGTTCGGCGCCGGGGCGGTGCTGTTCTTGAGCGACGTCCCCGGCGTGCTCGACGGCGGGCGCCGGATCGAGCGCCTGACGGCGGCGCGGTGCGCCGAGCTGCGCGCGGCCGGCACGATCGCCGCCGGCATGATCCCCAAGGTCGACGCCGCGCTCGCCGCGCTCGAGGCTCTGCCCGGCGCGCTGGTGAAGATCGCGCCGGCCGACGGCCCGGATGCGGTGCTGCGCGCGCTGTCGCCCGAGACCGGCACCACGTTCACGGCCTGAGGACAAGCATGGACGAACACGTCATCCGCACCTACCAGCGCGCCGAAGAGGTCTTCGTCGCGGGGCACGGCGCGACCCTGGTGGACCGCGACGGCAAGGAGTATGTCGACTTCCTCGCCGGGATCGCGGTGTCCGCGCTGGGGCACGCGTATCCGCCGCTCGTCGAGGCGCTGCGCGACCAGGTCGGGCGCGTGGTCCACCTGTCGAACCTGTTCCGCCATCCGTACACCGAACAGGTCGCCGCGCGGCTCGCCGAGCTGACCGGGCTCGAGGCGTCGTTCTTCACCAACAGCGGCACCGAGGCGAACGAGGCGGCACTCAAGCTCGCGCGCAAGTGGCAGAAGGACCAGGGGCGGCCCGAGCGCGTGTCGTTCGTCGCGCTGCACGGCGCGTTCCACGGCCGCAGCATGGGTTCGCTGTCGTGCACGCACACCGAGAAGTACCGCAAGCCGTTCGAGCCGCTGCTGCCGGTCACGTTCGTGCCGCCGGACGACATCGACGCGCTCGCCGCGGCGTTGCGCACGACGCGGCCGGCCGCGTTCCTGTGCGAGCCGGTGCAGGGCGAAGGCGGCATCCGCGAGCTGTCGTCCGCGTTTCTCGTCGCGGCGCGCGAGCTGTGCGACGAGACGCAGACGCTCTACGTGCACGACGAGATCCAGTGCGGTACCGGACGCACCGGCCGGTTCCTCGCGAGCCAGTGGAGCGCGGTACAGCCCGCCGTCGTCA
>DATGPD010000479.1:0-4579 GCA_035305285.1 Planctomycetota bacterium | reverse complement strand
TGCACTGCCAGCCGTCGTCGCCGCGCCGCAGCTCTCCTTCGACGGCGCATTCCCACACGAGCGCCCCCGGCTCGCGACGCGCGTCGAGCAAGCGGAGGCGCAGGTTGGCGCGAGCCGTGTCGCCGTCGACCTCCACGATCGGCTCGTCGCTCTCCAGCCGGTACCCGAAGCGGCCGCCCGGACCGCGCCGGTGGAAGGCCGCGAACGCGATCGCCGCGCGGAGGTCGTCCCGGCTCATGCCCGACGTCTCGTCGATGAATCCGTGGGCGAGCACGTCGGCCGCGCGCGTGTTTCCGGCGTTGAAGTCGGCGATCGCGTCCGCGATGCGCCAGCGCACCTTGGCCTCGTCGCTCGCGAGCCGGCGGCGCAACGCGGGCACGGCCAGGATGGCGGCGGCGAGCGCCAGGGTGACGAAGATCGTGCGGGCGTACATCGGCAAGCGGCGCGGCGCGCCCGGCTCCTATCGGCCCGTCGGGCGCAGCGTCTTCGCCGGCCGGCGGCCCTTCCACGGACGAGGAACACGTCGGTCCGGCCGATGCCGGAGGCTGCCGTCGCGCTCGCGACGGCGAACGCGGCACCCTGCGCGCTGGGAACCCCCGCGGCGAGCGGTTCCAGAGGATGCAGGGGTAAGGTTCCGCGAACCCCGGGGCAGCCGGGGCACGTCGGCGCGGCGAGCGTCCGAGGTCGCCGGAAGTCGTTGCGGAAGCGCTGCGACGGTGGTCGCAGTCGGGGTGCACGCGCAGCTCTGCGGCGGATTGTGCTGGTCCGGCGGCGTGCACGCGACGGAGCCCGCGAAGTGCCCTGTCCACGGCTTCCTGTCGGCGCCGGGCCCGGGTCAGGCGCGCTCGATCCGGATCGCGCAGCCGTAGATGGCAGCGCGATCGACCCAGCCGTTGATCCCGCCGCGGCTGTTGCCGATCTGGTAGCGCTCGCCGTCGATCGCGGTGATCTGGTGCAGGAAGTCGTGGTCCGCGACGCGCACGAGGACGATCGCGCCGACGGCGAGGTCCTTTGCGGAGCACGGCGCGAGCGTCACCAGGTCGCCGTCGTGGACCTTCGGCTGCATCGAGTGGCCGCGCGGGCGCACCCTCACCGTCTCGCCCCGGCGCAGCGCTTCCTTCGCGTGCTCCGCCCAGCTCATCGGCTCCGGCGAGCGGCGGCGAGCGCTCGCACCAGCGCGTTGCCGCCGAGGATCAGCATCAGCGGACCGACGATCCACGCCGGTGCCCACCACAGAGTCGGCACCGCGTTGCGCATCGCGATCCAGGCGTACGCCACGATCAGCACGCCGAAGGCGAGGAAGAACACGCCCAGCCAGGCATCCTTCGGCTCCCATCGCTCCGTCGGTCGATCCATCGCGCGGGAAGTTCCTTGCGCCCAGCATGCCGCGGACGGGATCTTGCTGCACCGCAGCATGGCCACGCGGCGCAGTGAAGGACCGGTCCTGGTGCTCGGAGCCGGCGCGGCCGGCCTGGTCGCGGCCCGCGACCTGGCGGCCGCGGGCGTGCCGGTGCGCGTCCTCGAGGCGCGCGATCGCGCGGGTGGGCGCGTGTGCACCCTGCCGCTACCCGGGCACCCATCCGGCATCGAGCTGGGCGCGGAGTTCGTGCACGGCCACGCGCCGCACACGCGCGCGCTGGCGGAAGCGGCGGGGTTCGCGCTCTGCGACGTGCCCGACACCCACTGGCTCGCGACGGGCCGGGGCATCGAGGCAGTGGGCGACTTCTGGCAGCAGATGGCGCGCGCGACGCTCGCGGTCGCAAGCGGCTTGCGGCGCGATGTCCCGTTCGCCGAGGCGCTGCGCCGCAGCCGGCTCGGCGGGATGCGCGCGCGGCTCCTGCGCCATTTCGTCGCCGGCTACCACGCGGCCGACCTGCAGCAGGTGAGCACGCACTGGCTGCGCGACTCGGTCGGCGATGCGGTCGACGAGCCTCCGCCGCAGTTCCGGCTCACCTGCGGCTACGGCGCGCTGGTCGAGGCGCTGCGCGCCTCGCTCGTCGCGCTCGGCGGAACGATGCACCTCGGGACGCGGGTCGAGGCGGTCCGCTGGCGGCGCGGGCGCGTGACCGTGCACTGTCGCTGCGGACCGGGCGAGCGCGCCGTGTCGTTCGCCGGCCGCGCCGCGGTCGTGACCCTGCCGCTCGCCGTGCTGCGTGCCGACCCGACCGGTCCGGGCGGCCTGCGCTTCGATCCGCCGCTCGCCGACAAGCAGGATGCGTTCGCCGCGCTGCGCACGGGGCACGTGTGCAAGGTCGTGCTGCGCTTCCGCGCGCCGTTCTGGGAGGACGGCGGCGGCAAGGCGCGCGGGCGCCGTCTGCCGTGCGGACCGTTCACGTTCCTGGTCGCCCCGGGCGCGGCGGTGCCCACGTGGTGGTCGGCTGCGCCGGTGCGTGCTCCCCTGCTCACTGCATGGGCCGGCGGCGCGGCAGCCGCCGAGCTGCTCGCACAGCCGGAACGCGCGCGCCTGCGCGCCATGCTCGCCGCGTGCGCCGACAGCTTCGGCGTCCCGCGCGCCAGGCTCGAGCGCGATCTGGCCGCCGCCTGCACGCACGACTGGTCGTCGGATCCGTTCAGTCGGGGCGCCTACACCTACGTGGCGGCGGGCGGCTCGGGTGCCGCGCGAAGGCTCGCCGCGCCCCTCTCCGACACGCTGTTCTTCGCGGGCGAGGCGTGCGACGAGGAAGGTACGGGGACGGTGGAAGGCGCACTCGCGAGCGGAGTGCGCGCTGCGGCCGAGGTCCTGCACCGCCTGGGCACCGTGCGCCCGCGGAAGGCTCCACGGGGTTGAGCGCGGCTTTGGTGCCCGATCGGCCGGGCCGGACATCGCCGTTCCGGTCGGCGACGCCGTGCATGCGGTCGCATGCGCGCGACGCCGCTGCACGGGTGCCTACTTGCCGCGTTCGATGCGCAGGAAGTGCACTGCGTCGAAGGTCGCGACCGCGAGCAACGTGCCGTCCTTGCTCAATGCGGCCCGCAGCAGACCGCCGCGCTCCTTGATCCGTTCGGGGGCGTCGGCGGGCACCGGCGCGTCGAGTGCGAACTCCTTCACCGGCTGCAGCGTGGCCGGGTCGTGGATGCGGATCGTCCGCCCGTCGTGGCTCACGGCCGCGTCCTCGCCGAGGTCCGCCCAGAACGCCGGCGCTGCGTCGGCACTCGCGATCTCCTCGCCGGTGTCGAGCGCGACGAGGTGCAGGCGGTCGTCGGCGTAGACGAGCCTTGCGCCGCCCGCCGCGAATGCCAGCACGCGCACGCCGCGCGTTGCGGGCGGAAGCCGGCGGACGACGCTGCCGTCGGCTGCGAGCACCAGGATCCCCTCGCTCGCGACGTCGGGCCCGTCGGTGAACGACGCTCTGGCGATCGCGATGCGCCCGTCCGGGGCGAAGGCGACTGCGCTCGCGTGGTGCCCGGGCATGCGCACCGGCGTCGCCTTCCTGGTCTCGAGGTCGACGATGCTCGTCTTCAGCGAGCGGCCCGTCAGTTCGCACACCACGGCGTGCGGCGTGTGCGGCGACAGGAAGACGTCCGCGCGGTCGCCGAGTGCGATCGCCGGGAACTCGGGATCGTCCGGCGCGCGCAGTCCGTCGGGACCGGCGAACAGAGGTCCGTGCTCCGCGGCGCCCACGTACTCGGTGCCGTCGCTCGGTGTGTGGTCGGCGACCGCTCCGGTCGCCACCTCGATCGCATGGGGGCGCCACCGGCCGACGCGACCCGCAGCGTCGACGTTGCTGACGAAGAACAGCCGCTTGCTGTCGCCCTGGAAGTCCAGGCGGACGAGCGACGGGCCGGACCTGTGGACGACGATCGGCGGCAGCCCCGAGCCTTCGAGCGCCACCTTGCGCACCGGGACGATTTCGCGGGACGCCGTCGGCGTGTCGCCGGGTGCCGCTTGTGCCGGGGTGACTCCGGCCAGGAAGAGAACGCACGCGGGGACCGCGCCGAAGCAGAACCGGGACATGGGGCGAGCCTAAACGGCGGCCGAAGAGGAACTCGCACGAGCTTGTGCGACGGCGGCCGGTGCGGCATTGCGCCCACCCCACGCGAGCCGTGTCGACGCTCTCCTCCGCCGCATGGCGGCGTCGCGGGCGCGCGCATCCCCGCGATGCCGAGGCGGCCCGGGCTCAACGCGGCGCCGGCTTCAACCGGTGCGCCGCCGGAGTGGTCCTGCCCTACGCGACGGATCCACGAGGCGGCGCGGAGCGCCGACGGAGCCGTGCTCCGCCGTGCGGAAGCGCGGCAAACCCGGGTCGCCGTGCCTTGCCCTGATCCCTTGCCGCCCCGCGCGAGTGCGCGGCTTCGGCCGCGCACGCCCCGTCGGCTACGGCAGGAACTTGTCGACCGCCTTCAGCTTGGTGGGCAGGTACTCCTCGATCACGAAGTTCAGCCCCCACTTGGCGAGCGACTGCTGCTCGGCGCGGACGCCCATCGCGAGCATCTGCTCGATCGCCTTCTGCCACTCCTTGTGCGCCTTGAAGAACGGATCGTTCTTCAGCGCGTCGCGCGCGCGCTTGATGTCGACGTCCTGCAGGGGGTGGGTCGCGTCCTCCAGGTTGAAGTCGATGATGTCCTGCGGCGTGACCCC
>DATGPD010000478.1:0-5604 GCA_035305285.1 Planctomycetota bacterium | reverse complement strand
CCATACGAGCTGCGCACGGCCGTCGACGCAGAGCAGATCGAGCACGCACGCGTCGCCGTCCACGGCGGCGCAGGCCAGACCGGCGAAGTCGGGATCGGTCAGCCGCAGCGCGCGCAGGGCTTCCGTCGCGCGCTGCTGGACGTGCTGTTCGAAGTGCACGCGCGCCGCGCGCAGGTACGCCGCGGCCTGCTGCTGGACCGCGTCGGCGGCGCGGTTGCTCTGCCGGCGCAGTTCGAGGCCGCCGAGCACGGCGACCGCGGCGAGGGGCGCGAACAGCGCGATCGCCCAGCCGACGCGATGGCTGGAACGGCGCTGCGCCGCCCGGGCCAGGGGCGGGCCGAGCGCCTGCTGCGACCGCGGTCTCCGCCGCGGCAGGATGGAAAGCGATGTGCCTCGTCGGCTGCGCATTGCTGCGTGGCGTCGCCAGCGGCAGGGGGCGCCGGCGCAGCGCGCGCAATCCTACCGCTGCACGGGACGAAGGGCCCGCGCGGGCGCCGCGCGTATGATGCCGCGCCGCCGTTCCGGCCGGATCCGAGCGCCCGGCGGCATGGCCAGCAGTCCGCGCATGACCGTCCCCGAAGCCCGTCGCGTCCCCGAGCTCGCTCGCTTCCGTCTGCGCCGCCTGAAGCTGCCGTTCGCGGGCCGGACGCTGTCGATGGTCGTACCCGCGTCGCCCGTCGACGTGCTGCAACGCAACCCGCGCCTCGACCCGGACCGGCAACCGTACTGGGCGGAGATCTGGCCGGCGAGCGTCGGGCTCGCCCGTCTGCTCATGCGCGGTCCCGACCTGGGCGGGACGACGGTGCTGGACGTCGGTTGCGGGCTCGGCCTCGCCGGGATTGCCGCGGGCGTGCGCGGCGCCCGCGTGACCTTCGGCGACCGCGAGCCGGACGCGCTCGCGTTCGCGCGCTTCAACGCCGAGCGCAACGGCGTGCCGCAGCCCACCCTGTTGTTGATGGACTGGACGCGCCGGCTGCCGGAAGGTCCGTTCGACCGGATGCTGCTCGCCGACGTCACCTACGCCGAGCAGAACCACGCCGCCCTGCTGCGCCTGATCGACTACGCGCTCGCGCCCGACGGCGCGGCGATCGCGGCCGACCCGTTCCGCGCCGGCGGCGACGTGTTCGCCGCCGCGGCCGCGCGCCGGTTCTGCTGCCGCGAACTGCACGCCGACTGCTGGTTCGACGGCGCGCGCGTTCCGGTGCGCTTCGTCGCGATCGCGCGCAGCGACGCGGCGTGCGAGCGGGCGCTCGCGCAGCGCACGAGGGTGGAGGCCGGCGGCCGGTGAGCATCGAGCTGTCCGGGGTGACGATCGCGTACGGCACGCAGGTCGCGGTCGCCGACGCGTCGTTCGTGTTGCCGCGCGGCGCGGTCGGGCTGCTCGGGCGCAACGGCGCGGGCAAGACCTCGATCCTGCGCGCGCTGCTCGGTCTCGTCCGCCCGGCCGCCGGAACGATGCGCATCCTCGACCTGCCGCAGGACGCCGACCCGCGCGAGGTGCGCCGGCGGGTCGGCTACATGCCGGAACGCGACTGCTGGATCCCCGGGCTCAACGGCTTCGAGACCGTCGCGCTCGCCGGCCAGCTCTCCGGCCTGCCCGAACGCCAGGCGTTCCGCCGGGCGCACGAGGTGCTGTGGCTCGTGGGGCTGGAGGAGCAGCGCTACCGCGCGGTCGCCGGCTACTCCACCGGCATGCGGCAGAAGGTGAAGCTCGCCACCGCGCTGGTGCACGACCCGGACCTGCTTTTCCTCGACGAGCCGACCAACGGCCTCGATCCGGGCGGCCGGGTCGAGATGCTCGACCTGATCGGCCGGATGGCGAATGAGCTGGGCAAGTCGGTCGTGCTGTCCTCGCACATCCTGCAGGATGTCGAGCGCACCTGCGGCCACGTCGTGCTGATGGAACGCGGCAAGGTGCTCGCCTCCGGCGCGGTGGGCGAGCTGACCCGGCACGCGCGCCGCGCGTTCGATCTGGTGGTCGAGGGGTGCCCGGCCGAGCGTCTCGTCCCGGCGCTCACCGCCGACGGCGTGCTGGCGGTCACCGACCGCGGCAGCGGCCGGCTCGCGCTGGAGGTCGGCGAGTCGTTCTCCCCCGCCGTGGTGTTCGGCGCGGTGCAGGCGTGCGGTGGCGTGGTGCGCCGGCTGGTCGAGCAGCGGCGCAGTCTGGAAGACGTGTTCCTCGGTGCGGTGCGCGCCGGAGCAGAGGTCGGCTGATGGCGATCTTCGAGCGCGGCTACCGCGACCTCGCCTACCGCCCGACCGCGCCGTTCCGGCGGATCTGGCCGATCGCGCGGCACGAGCTGGCGGCGATCTTCCGCATCCGGTTCGGCACGGTGATCTTCATCGTGTGCCTGGCGCCGACGATCGGCTCGCTGATCTTCCTGCTGGCCAGCGCCGGCATCTGGGAGACCGAGCCGCGCATGCGGGAACGGATGGCGGGCTTCGACCCGTCGCTGCCGTCGTTCTTCCTGCGCCCGATCACGAGCGCGCTCGGGTTCCTGCCGTTCCTCGTGCTCACCACGCTGGTGTCGGCGCGCGCGATCGCCAAGGACCGCGCCGCGGGCGCGCTGGAGATCTACTGGACGCGGGCGATCACGCCGCTCGGCTACTTCGTCGGCAAGGTGCTCGGCTCGTTCCTGCTGCTGGCGACCGTGTTCGTCGTCGCGCCGTTCGTGTTGTGGCTCACGTCGGTGTTGATCGCGCCGGACTGGGGGCAGTTCGAGGCGACGATCGGCTTCCTGCCCGGCATGCTCCTCGGGCTCACCGTGCACGCCGCCGCGATGGCCGCGCTCGCGGTCGGCGTCTCGGCGCTCGCCTCGACGCCCAACATGGCGTCGATCGCCTGGCTGTTCGTGGTGGTCGGCACCGGCTTCGTGGGGCAGGTCCTGCGCCGCATGCTCGCCGAACCCTGGGTGGCATTGATCAGTCCGTGGAGCGCGGCCGCACGGGTCGTCGACTGGTTCGCCGGCTGGACGCCGGTCGTGTCTTACCCGCCGGCGGCCGCGGGCGTCGCGCTCGCCGCGGCGCTTGCCGCCGTCCTCGGGCTCGCGGCGCGCCGACTGCGCGTGCTGGAGGCGGTGGCGACGTGAGCGACGTGCAGCTCGTGTTCGACGCGGTGAGCAAGTGGTACGGTCAGGTGTCCGCGCTGACCGACGTCACCCTGCGCTGCGGGCCGGGGGTCACCGGGCTCGTCGGCCGCAACGGCGCAGGCAAGTCGACGCTGATCAAGCTGGCCGCCGGCCTGCTGCGCCCGAGCACCGGCACGGTGCTGCTCGGCGACGCGCCGCCGACGCGGCGCGCGGCACGCGCGCTGCTCGGCTACTGCCCCGACGTCGACCGGTTCTACGAAGAGATGAGCGGACGGGCGTTCGTCGCCTGGATGCTGCGCCTGGACGGGTTGAGCGCGCGTGCCGCGCGCGAGCGCGCCGGCGAGGTCCTCGACCAGCTCGGCCTCGGTGCCGCGATGCACCGTCGGATCGCCGGCTACAGCAAGGGCATGCGCCAGCGCGTGAAGCTCGCCCAGGCGCTCGGCAAGCGGCCGCGCGTGCTGCTGCTCGACGAGCCGCTGACCGGACTCGACCCGGTGGCGCGCCACCAGGTGACCGATGTGGTGCGGCAGGTCGGACGGGAAGGGGCGTGCGTGCTTGTCTCCAGCCACGTGCTGCACGAGCTGGAGAACCTCGCCGACGCCGGGATCGCGCTGGTCCACCAGGGTCGGCTCCTGGCGCACGGCGGGGTCGCCGAGCTGCGCGCGCAGCTCTCCGAGCGGCCGCACCGGCTGCGCCTGCGCACGACGCGGCCGCGTGCGCTGGCGGCGCGCCTCGTCGAGCTGGACAGCGTGGCGCGCGTCGCGATCGGCGCGCGCGACGTCGAGGTCGAGACCCGCGCGGTCGCCGGCGCGTTCGCCGACCTGACCCGGCTCGGCGCGTCGGGCGAGCGCCTGATCGACGAGCTGCTGCCGCTCGACGACGATCTGGAGGCGGTGTTCGGGTACCTGGTGTCATGAATCCCGCGCTCACCGCGCTCGTCCTGGCCCGGCAGACGACCGTCCGCCTGCTGCGCGCGCGCATGCCGTGGCTGCTCCTGCTCGGTGCGATCGCCGGGGCGGTGCTCGTCGCGCTGATCGGCCGGCACATCGCGCGGCACAACCGCGGCGACGTCGCGCTCGGGGTGATCACCTGGCTCACCTACATGCAGTTCGTGCTGCCCTTCTGCGCGCTGTGGTTCGGCGTTCAGGCGGTGCAGGGCGACATCGAGGATCGCACGTCGGTCTACCTGTTCTCCCGCCCGCTGTCGCGGCCGGCGATGCTGCTCGGTAAGTGGTTTGCCGCGGCGCTCGTCAGCGCGCTGCTCATCCTGCTCGGGATCGGCATCCTGTACGTCGCGCTGACCTGGGACCGGAGCAGGACGTGGCAGCTCGGCGTGCGGCCGCCCGCGGCGATGCTGCCGGCGTTCGCGCACGCCGGCGTCCTCGGCGCGCTGGCCTACGCGGCACTCGGCGCGCTGTTCGGCGCGTGGTTCAAGCGCCCGCTGATCATGGGCCTCGTGTTCCTGGTCGGCTGGGAAGGCATGATGGCCAACCTGCCGGCGCACGCGAGCGCGCGCGCGCTGACCGTCGTCGACGCCGTGCGCCGCCTGCTGTGGCAGGCGCACGCGCCACGCGACGACTACGCCGAGGTGCTGCTCGGACCGATGATGGTGCATCCCGACCCGAACGCGCTCGATCCTTCGCTCGCGCTGCTGCGCTTCGCCGTCCTGGCGGGCGCACTGGCGGCGTGGGTCTACGCGCGCCGCGAGTACGACGCGCGCGTCGCCGAGTGAGCCGCACGGCCGACAGCCCCGCGGCGCGGCCCGCGGCCGCCCCGCTGCGCGACGGGGTGGTGCTCGCGCTGCTCGCGTTCGCCGTCGGCCGGCTGCTAGCGCAGGACACGTTCTACGGGCCGGACGGCCGGATGCTCATCAAGATGACGATGAGCGGGCTGGTCGCGCACCCGCTGCACTGGTTCGCGCCGCAGTTCCTGCGCGCGAGCCACGCGGCGATCGCGTGGACCGGCGGGTCGTGGTACGAGGCGGGGTTGCTGCTGTCCCAGGTCGGATTCGCGTTCGCGGCGTTCGCCTGGCACCGCGCCGCCGCGGTGCTCGGCGTGCCGCGCGGACGCGCGGCGGTGGTGGTCGCGCTGTGCGCGACCGCGCCGGCGATCCTGTTCTTCACTTCGGTCGTCGAGCTGCACGCGCCGTTCCTCGCGTTCGCCGCGGGCGCGTGCTGGGCCGCGGCACGGCTCGCAACGCGCCCGACGCCCGGCGCCGGAGTCCTGTTCGGCGTCGTCACCGGCGTGGCGTTGGGGGCGCACGCGACCGCGCACCTGCTCGTGCCGTGGCTGCTGATCTTCGCGTGGCTGCGCGCGCCGCGCGGTGCGGCGCGCTTCTTGCCGTGGCTCGGCGCGGTCGCCGCGCACGTCGCGGTCAGCGTCGCGCTGCCGGTCGCGCTGCGCGCCGCCGGTGCCGCGATCGAGGCGGGCGGCGCGGGCAGCTACCTGCTCTTCGAAGCGCGGGGTCGACGGCTCCTCGCCGCCCTGCCGGCGCAAACGTGGACCGACTGGCTGC
>DATGPD010000477.1:0-5900 GCA_035305285.1 Planctomycetota bacterium | reverse complement strand
GTCATTGCCAGGGGTGCGGTGCCGTGGAGTCTGCGCAGGATCCGGGGACGCCGGGACGATGCGCGGTGTGCCGCGCGTGCGCGCCGGGGAGCCGGGGAAGGCTACTTCACGCGTCGGCGACCGGCAAGCGACGCAGCGGGCCCGGAGTGGTAGCCGCGAGCACCGGCCGCGTAACCGGGTCCGCGCGCGGGCCGCGCGCGCGAGCATCGCGGCGTTGGCGTCGCGACTTGCGCGCGCGCCGGCGCGCCGTGCAGCCCTTGCAGCCTGTGCCCCGGGCGAGCGGTGCTCGGCGCGAGACGGTCGGGCGGCCGGGACGACGCGCGCGCGAGGCCGCGGGCTATGCTGCCTCGTCCGCCGCGATGCCGCACCCCTACGAGGAGTTCAAAGAGCGCAACGACGCGCGCGTGCTCGCCGCGGAGCTCGCGGGCTCGGGGACGGTGGACGGCTGGCCGATGCACGCGGTGTTCGAGTTCACGGGCGCGTGCAACCTGCATTGCTTCATGTGCGGGTTCGAGATGCTGCGCGACGAGATGCGCGCCAAGGGCCGGACCAAGTTCACCATGCCGGTCGACATGTTCCGCCTGGTCGCCAAGGCCGCGTTCCCGCACGTGCGGACGGTCAATCCGACGCTCGGCGGCGAACCGTTCCTGCTGCCGTACTTCGACGAGTTCCTCGCCGAGGTCGAACGCTACGGCTGCAAGGTGGAGATGTACACGAACGGCATGCTGATGCGCGGTGAGCGGCTCCGCCGGCTGATGCCGCACCTCGCCAGCCTCACCGTGTCGTTCGACGGCGCGACCAAGGCGACGTTCGAGCACATCCGCGGCGGCGCCGACTTCGAGCAGATCCTCGCCAACGTCGCCGAGTTCGCCCGGCTGCGGCGCGAGCTGGGCCTGCGGCGCGCGGTGCGCTTCGGGTTCAACGTCGTGATCATGCGCGAGAACCTCGACGAGCTGGCCCAGATCATCGAGCTCGCGGCAGCGAACGACGCCGACCTCGTGACCGGCTGCCTGATGATCGTCACCGATCCGTCGATCCGCGCCTCCTCACCGGAGCTGTACCCCGCACGGACCAACGCGGCGCTCGCGCGCGCCCGCGCGACGGCGGCGCGCCTCGGCATGCGCGTGGAGCTGCCGGCCCCGCTTCCGTTGCCCGATGGTGACGAGGAAGCCGTCGCGGCCGAGCCTGCGATCGCCGCGTCGGACGGGGCGCCGGCTCGCGAGGTCGCCGAGCCTGAGGTGCCGGTCTCGGGCAGCGGCCCGCCGCCCGGGTACCGCGGCGCCTACTACTGCGACATGGCGTGGCGCAAGGTGTTCGTCGCCCTGCACGGGGAGGTGATGCCGTGCTGCTCGCCGACCCGGCCGATCCTCGGCAACGCGTTCACGCAGCCGTTCGAGGCGATCTGGAACGGGGACGAGTACCGGCGCCTGCGCGAAGGTCTGTTCACCGGCAACCTCACCGACTACTGCCGCGCCTGCCCGTACCTGCAGCAGGCAGGTGCCCTGGATTACGCAAGCCCGCGATGAGCACGCCGCGGCTCCGGCCATCGCTGTTGTCCCGCAAGGTCGTCGCCAAGCCCTGGGGAGGACGCGCGCTCGAGCGCGTGCTCGGGCTGCCGCTCGAACCCGGGATCCAGGTCGGCGAGACCTGGGAGGTGTACGACCGGCCCGAGGGCAGCAGCCGGATGAAGGCCGACGGCCGCACGCTCGCGCAATGGATGGCGGAGGACGCGGAGGCGCTCCTCGGGCACGGCGTGCGCCCGGCGCCCGGCAACCGCTTCCCCCTGCTGATCAAGTTCATCGACGCGCGCGAGGCGCTGTCGGTGCAGGTCCACCCCGACGACGCGATGGCGGCCGAGGAGGGTGACAGCGGCAAGACGGAGGCTTGGGTCGTTCTCGCCGCGGGGCCCGACGCCCGCATCATCCGCGGCGTCCGCGCCGGCGTGGAGCGCGCCGCGTTCGCCGCGGTGGCGCACGGCGCCGAGGTCGAGGGACTGCTGCAGTCGTTCACGCCGCGCCCCGGCGACGCGGTGCGCATCCCGCCGGGCCTCATCCATGCGATCGGCCCCGACGTCGTCGTCTACGAGGTGCAGCAGAACTCGGACGTCACGTACCGGCTCTACGACTGGGGACGGCCGCGCGAAGTGCACCTCGACAAGGGCCTGCGCGCGGCGCGGTTCGACTTCCCGGCCGAGACGACGGTGGCCGGAGTGCACACCGAGGAGGGCGAGCTGCTCGTACGCAACGAGCACTTCACCCTGACGCGGCAGGCGGTCGACGGGCCGTCGACCGTATCGACCCACGGGAAGTTCAAGGTGGGTACGGTCGTGCACGGGCGCGGGACGATCGGGTGGCGCAGCCGCGGGGAAGACCCGCCCATGCAGATCGGCCTCGGCGACACGGTCCTCGTGCCCGCGTGCACCGGCGCCGTGTTCGTCTCGTCGGTGGGGCCGCTCACCATCCTCTGGGCGGGCCCGCCCTAGCCGCGTGGAAGATCCCCAGGGGCCGTGGGGTGCACGGTGCAACCACGGACCGCCAATCCCGAGCGCGGTCGAGCCATCAGATCGGGGGGAGCTTGCCCCGGGTCCCGTCGGGGGTTGCCGCGTCCGGACTACCGACTGCCTGCGGGACGCCGGTTCGATCGCCGAGCCGGGGCTGCAGATGCGGCCGTAGTATGGCCGATTCCCGCACCATGAGCCCCACCCCCAAGTCCGTCGCCGCCGCGCTCGGCTTCTCGGCCGTCGCCTGCGCGCTGTCTCTCTACGCTGCGGTCGTCCCCGCTTCGCCGCAGCACAGCGTCGACCCGGCGGACGAGGTGCTGGACCGCCTCCACGGGATCGAGGAGCGCCTCGCCGAGCTGGAACGGAGGTCGACGGAGCGGACCACGCCGGTCCTCGGCGTGTCGTCGTCGGGCGCCGAGCGCATGCCGGCGGACCTCGACGCGCGCCTCGACAAGCTCGAGGCCGAACTTTCCGGCAACAAGAAGGGCTCCAACGGGGACGCGGCTGCCGCGACCGAAGTCGCGGCGACCGGCACCGCGCCGGACGGCACCCAGCTCACGAAGTCGGGCCGACCCAAGCGCGGGACCCCGCAGCACCTGGAGTGGGCCCGCCAGCGCGTGCTCGACCCCAACCTGTCGGCGATGGAGCGCAGCGAGGCGCTCGGCGAGGTGCAGAAGCACGGTGCCGAGGCGTACACCGAGGAGATCGTCCAGGCGATGGTGGTCATCGGGCAGACGCACGAGGACCCCGAGGTCCGCGAGAACGTGTGGCGGCAGTTCGACGGCGCAACCAACCCGACGCTCGCAGTCGCGCTGCGGCAGGCGCTCGCCACCGACGCCGCACCCGGAGTGCGCCGTGAGGCCGCGGAAGCGCTCGATCGCTTCCGCGACGACCCGGCCGTGCGCGCGGCGCTGGAGCACGCGGCGCAGCACGATCCGGACGAGAAGGTGCGCTGGGAGGCGCTCCGCTCGCTGCGCAAGCCGATGAAGTCCCGCTCCAGGGCCGAAGCCGCGACGCCTCCGGGGGGCGGCAACGCGGCGCCGTCCGGCGGCGGCAACTGAACGCGGCGCGCGGCACTGCCGCGGCGCCGTCCGCGCCTCACTGCACGACGACGCGCGCCGGAGTGCTCGCGAACGTGAAGCCGAACGGAGCGGGGCGCAGCACGATCGCCGCGTGGTCGATGACGATGTCCGGCGGCAAGACGCCCGGCGGCAGGGTGAACGCGCACGCCGTGCGGCCGCGCCCGTCGAGGACGCCGAACGACGGGTTGAGGAGCGGCGTGTTGATCAGGCCGGTCAGCGCGACCAGGTACGGGTCGAAGTTCAGCGGCAGCGTGACGGTCGGATGCAGCGCGATGCCCGGCCGGGTCCCTGCGAAGCTTCCGAGGAAGAGGTAGGGCAGCCCTGCGTTCGCCTGCCCGGCGTCCAGCACCATCACCTGGCTTCCGCCGTTCGCCGCATCGACGCCGTACACGTTGGTCCACAGCGTGATCCGGCCGTTGATCCGGCCCGGGTCGAGGCCCTGCGGGCCGTAGCCCTCGGCGAGGCCGCCCTGCACCTCGTTGGCGGCGAAGTCGAACGAGAACGGGCCGGTGGGGCCGGGCGCGACCACGTCCGCGACCGTCCAGCCGAACGGCGCGCCCGTCTCGTCGTAGATGCGGTACAGGCAGTCCGGAGTGAACTCGCCGTTGTACGGGAACTCGGTGCCGCCGAGCTGTCGCGCATACATCCGGTCGTTGTTGCCGCCGTCGGTGATGGAGACCGCATCGACCGTCGTGAACCCCGGGATGCCGTTGTCGAGCACGCCGTCGTCGTCGGCGTCGAGGTCGGCCCCCACCGACGGCGGGTTGCCGAACCCGAGCACGAAGGTGCTCGTCCCGTTCTCGATGTCGGGCGTCGGGTTGTACACGAGCACCGTGGTCGCCGGGTCGGGCGGCGGCTGCAGCACCGCCGTCGTGTCGCGGATGAGCAGCAGGCCGTTCGCGCCGGTCGACACCGAACCGAGCGGGATGACGTGGTCGATGTCGCCGGCGTTCGAGCCGTCGCCGTCGATGATCAGCACGTAGTAGTTGGTCAACGGGGTCGACGCCGGACCACGGATCTCGATGAACTCCAGACCATCGTCCGAACCCGGGCCGTCGATCAGCACCTCGCTGATCGTGAACTGCGCGGGCAGGACGGCGCCGAAGCTGAGGAACGCGGCGAACAAGGCGGAGGTGCGCATGATGCAGAGACGAAAGAGTGGTCGAGCGCCCGCCGGCGGCGAGCGGAAACGCATGGTTCTACGCGGTCGCGCCCGCTACGGGACGCGCGCGCCTTGCAGGTCGGAAAAACCCTGACGCACGGGTTCCTCGGCCGCTGCGCGGGGATCGTCGTCGTCGGGTCCGATTGCTCCACGCGCAGCCCGCCTGGCGCGTTGCGGCCGCAAAGCCGGCGCGTGGCCCGCTGCGCACGCGCGCCGCGCGAAATGCGGCGGAGATGGTCGCCTCCGGAGTTCGCTCCGGTGCCGCCGGTGCCGCTCGCGCGCGGGCGCCCGCGACCGCGGGCGGCAAGGACCGTTGCGCCGGCGGAAGCTGCGGCGACGATGACGACCGCAACCCGAAGCACGAGGCGAACGAGATGGCAGAGACCGTCACTTTCCCGAGCAACGGCGATCAGGCGTCCGGTTACCTCGCCCGCCCCCGCAGCGGGCGCGGTCCCGGCGTGCTCGTGATCCAGGAATGGTGGGGCCTCGACTCGACGACCAAGGGCTTCGCCGACCGGCTCGGTGAAGACGGGTTCGTCGCGCTCGCTCCCGACCTCTACCACGGCGAGCTTGCCCAGCACCACGAGATGGACCGCGCGGCAGAGCTGATGAAGGCCCTTCCGCCGGACCGCGCCGCGCGCGACATGAGCGCCGCGGTCGACTACCTCGCCGGGCTCGACATCGTCACGGGCCGCGGCCTCGGCGTCGTCGGCTTCTGCATGGGCGGGATGCTCGCGTTCCTGCTCGCCGCGCGACGTCCCGACCGCATCGCTGCGGCGGTGCCGTTCTACGGTTACCCGAGCGCGGAGAACGAGCCGGACTGGGCGCCGATGCGTGCGGTGGTGCGCGGCCACATGGCCGAGCGCGACGACTTCTTCCCGCCCGCGGGCGCCCGCGCGCTGGAGCAGAAGCTGCGCGCGCTCGGCAAGGACGTGACGCTCACCGTGCATCCCGGCACCGGGCACGCGTTCATGGCGCCACACAACGCGCTCGGCACGCTGGACGCCGAGCTGGCGGCCAAGATCTGGCCCGAGGTCGTCGCCTTCCTGCGCGCGACGCTCGCGGAATAGGCGCGGAGCAGGGGCCGGACGGCGCGGCAACTGCATGCGTGCGGCCTGCCGCCCCCGGGATGCGGCCGGGCCGACCGTGCGGCGCG